>NZ_VOBM01000014.1:0-136513 GCF_008370005.1 Pseudomonas sp. ANT_J28 | reverse complement strand
AAGAAGACAGGGATTGATCAATCGAACTATGATTTTTCATGGACTCGCCCTCGCTGTCGTTGGCTGTTTAGACTGCCACCGTGGCGCATTGACGCCTCGGCTTGGGCGAGTCCATCCAATTACAAAGAGTGCTGCGGATCAGTCGCGGTAGACCGGGAAGTCGCTGCACATTGCAGCGGCTTGCTGGGCGACTTGCGCCTCGACATCGGCATCGCCGAGGTGATCGAGAATGTCGCAGATCCAGCCCGTCAGCTCGATACTCTGGGCTTCCTTGAACCCACGGCTGGTGATCGCCGGGGTGCCGATGCGCAGGCCCGAGGTCACGAACGGCGATTGCGGGTCGTTCGGTACGGCGTTCTTATTCACGGTGATCCCGGCGCGACCAAGGGCCGCGTCGGCGTCTTTGCCGGTCAGGCCCTGACGAATCAGACTGACCAGGAACAAGTGGTTGTCGGTACCGCCCGACACGACGTCGTAACCTCGGTCGATAAAGACCTTGGCCATCGCCTGGGCGTTGCGGATCACTTGCGCCTGATAGGTCTTGAACGCTGGCTCCAGCGCTTCTTTGAAGCACACAGCCTTGGCCGCGATCACGTGCATCAACGGGCCACCCTGGCCGCCGGGGAACACCGCTGAGTTGAGTTTTTTCTCCAGTTCCGGATTGGCCTTGGCCAGGATCAGGCCGCCGCGCGGACCGCGCAGGGTTTTGTGGGTTGTGGTGGTGACGACATCGGCAAAGGGAACCGGGTTCGGGTACAGACCCGTCGCCACCAGCCCGGCAACGTGGGCCATATCAACAAACAGATAAGCGCCGACCTTGTCGGCAATCGCCCGGAAGCGGGGAAAGTCCAGGGTCTTCGAGTAAGCGGAGAAACCGGCGATGATCATCTTTGGTTGGTGTTCGACGGCCAGGCGTTCGACTTCGTCGTAATCGATCAGGCCGGTGGCGGTGTCGATGCCGTACTGAACGGCGTTATACAACTTGCCGGAAAAACTGACTTTGGCGCCGTGGGTCAGGTGACCGCCGTGGGCCAGGCTCATGCCCAACACGGTGTCGCCGGCTTGCAGCAACGCCAGATAGACTGCGGCGTTGGCCTGGCTGCCGGAGTGCGGCTGGACGTTGGCGTAATCGGCGCCGAACAGCTGTTTGGCGCGGTCGATGGCCAATTGTTCGACCACATCGACGTGTTCGCAACCGCCGTAATAGCGCTTGCCCGGATAGCCTTCGGCGTACTTGTTGGTCAGGCCGCTGCCTTGCGCTTCCATCACCCGTTGACTGGTGTAGTTTTCCGAAGCGATCAGCTCGATGTGGTGTTCTTGACGTGCGTCTTCGGCGTTCATCGCTGCCAGCAGTTCGTCGTCGTAGCCTTTGATCTGGTCGTGCTTGCTGAACATGGTGGAGTCCTCTGAGGGGGTATGCGTTAGTTCTTAGGCGTCCTGGTAGTCGGCGATCGACGGGCAGGCACAGATCAGGTTGCGGTCGCCAAACACGTTGTCGACCCGACCGACCGGTGGCCAGTACTTGCCTTCGATCAGCGACGCGACCGGATACACCGCTTGCTCACGGCTGTACGGATGCGTCCACTCGCCGACGATTTCCGCCGCGGTGTGCGGCGCGTTTTTCAGTGGGTTGTCGTCCTTGTCCAGGGTGCCGTTTTCCACCGCGCGGATTTCTTCGCGGATGCGGATCATGGCTTCGCAGAAGCGGTCCAGTTCTTCTTTGGATTCGCTTTCGGTCGGCTCGATCATCAGCGTGCCGGCGACTGGGAATGACATGGTCGGGGCGTGGAAGCCGAAATCGATCAGGCGCTTGGCGACGTCATCGACGCTGATGCCGCTGCTGTCTTTCAGCGGACGCAGATCGAGGATGCATTCGTGCGCCACCAGACCGTTGCTGCCGGTGTAGAGCACCGGGTAGTGCTCTTCGAGGCGACGGGAAATGTAGTTGGCATTGAGGATCGCCAGTTGCGAAGCACGCTTGAGACCCGCGCCACCCATCATCCGAATGTACATCCAGGTGATCGGCAAAATGCTCGCGCTGCCGAACGGTGCGGCGCAGACCGCGCCTTCTTTACGCTCCATGGTGCCGTGACCCGGCAGGAACGGCGTCAGGTGCGACTTGACGCCAATCGGGCCGACGCCGGGGCCGCCACCGCCGTGGGGGATGCAGAAGGTTTTGTGTAGGTTCAGGTGCGACACGTCGCCGCCGAACTTGCCCGGGGCGCAGAGGCCGACCATGGCGTTCATGTTGGCGCCGTCGATGTACACCTGGCCGCCATTGTCGTGAATGATGCCGCAGATTTCGCGGATGCCTTCTTCGAACACGCCGTGGGTCGACGGGTAGGTGATCATCAGCGCCGCGAGGTGTTCGCGGTGCTCGATGGCCTTGGCGCGCAGGTCTTCGATGTCGACGTTGCCGCGGGCATCGCAGGCGGTGACGACCACGCGCATGCCGGCCATATTGGCGGTCGCCGGGTTGGTGCCGTGGGCGGACGAGGGGATCAGGCAGATGTCACGACGGTCTTCGCCACGGCTCTGGTGATAGGCACGAATCGCCAGCAGGCCGGCGTATTCACCCTGGGAACCGGCGTTCGGTTGCAGCGAGATCGCGTCGTAACCGGTGGCGGCGCAGAGCATCGCTTCCAGTTCATCGGTCAGCTGCTGGTAGCCGGCGCTTTGCGCGGCCGGGGCGAACGGGTGCAGGGCGCCGAACTCGGCCCAGGTCACCGGGATCATTTCGCTGGCGGCGTTGAGTTTCATGGTGCACGAACCCAGCGGGATCATGGTGCGATCCAGCGCCAGGTCCTTGTCGGCGAGCTTGCGCAGGTAGCGCATCAGCTCGGTTTCCGAGTGGTAGCGGTTGAACACCGGGTGGCTGAGGATTGGCGACTGGCGCAGCAGGGTGGCCGGGATCGTGCTTTGGACGGTGGCAGCCAATGCCGCGAAGTCCGGCAGTGTTTGGCCGTCGGCCAACAGCGCCCACAGGGTTTCCACGTCAGCTTGCGAGGTGGTTTCGTCGAGGGACAGGCCCAGACGCTCGCCATCGACCACGCGCAGGTTGATCTGCTTAGCACGTGCTTTTTCGTGCAGAGCGGCAGTTTGCGCGCCGGTCTTGATCGTCAGCGTGTCGAAGAAGTTTTCTTGCTCAACCGTCAGACCGATTGCGCTCAAGCCTTGGGCCAGAATCGCGGTCAGGTGATGCACGCGATTGGCGATCTGCGTCAGGCCTTTCGGGCCGTGGTACACGGCGTACATGCTGGCTATGTTGGCCAACAAGACCTGCGCGGTGCAGATGTTGCTGGTGGCCTTCTCGCGACGGATGTGTTGCTCGCGGGTCTGCATGGCCAGGCGCAGGGCCGGCTTGCCGAAACGGTCGACGGAGACGCCGACCAGACGGCCCGGCATGTCGCGCTTGAATGCATCCTTGGTGGAGAAATACGCCGCGTGCGGGCCGCCGAAGCCCAGCGGCACACCGAAGCGTTGCGCGCTGCCGATGGCGACGTCGGCGCCGAACTCGCCCGGCGGGGTCAGCACGGTCAGGGCCAGCAGGTCGGCGGCGACCGCCACCAGCGCATTCGCCGCGTGGAAGCGTTCGGTCAGCTCGCGGTAGTCGAACACGTCCCCGTTGCTCGCCGGGTATTGCAGCAAGGCGCCGAAGAATGGCGTCACGTCGGTCAGTTCGAGTTCGTCGCCAACGACTACGTCGATGCCCAGCGGCTCGGCCCGGGTGCGCAGCACGTCGAGGGTTTGCGGGTGGCAATGCACGGAAGCGAAGAAGGCGTGGCTGCCCTTGTTCTTGCTCAGGCGTTTGCAGAAGGTCATGGCTTCGGCGGCGGCGGTGGCTTCGTCGAGCAAGGACGCGTTGGCGATCGGCAGGCCGCTGAGGTCGCTGATCAGGGTCTGGAAGTTCAGCAGCGCTTCGAGACGGCCCTGGGAAATTTCCGGCTGGTACGGGGTGTAGGCGGTGTACCAGGCCGGGTTTTCCAGCAGGTTGCGCAGGATCGGCGACGGCGTGTGGGTGCCGTAGTAGCCCTGGCCGATGTAGGTCTTGAACAGCTGGTTTTTGCCGGCGATGGACTTGATCAAGGCCAGGGCATCGGCTTCGCTCAGGCCGTCTTCGAGGCCGAGGACGCTGGTGCCCTTGATGCTGTCGGGGATGACGCTGGCGCTCAGGGCTTCCAGCGAGTCGAAGCCGAGGCTGTTGAGCATGGCTTGCTCGTCGCCGGAGCGCGGGCCGATGTGGCGGGCGATGAATTCGTTGCGGGTGTCGAGGAGGGTGGTCATACGGAAGTCCTCAAGCGGCGTCGTTGGTCAGGCGCTCATAAGCGCTCTGGTCGAGCAGGGCGTCCATTGCACTCGTGTCGCTGGGGCGCATACGAAAGAACCAGCCTTCACCCAGTGCGTCTTCGTTGATCAATTCGGGGGAGCTTTCCAGCGTCGAATTCACCTCGACCACTTCGCCATCCAGCGGCATGTACACGCTGCTGGCAGCTTTCACCGACTCCAGCACCGCCACCTCATCGCCAGCGCCGAAGGTACGCAATTCAGGCACTTGAACGAAGACCACGTCACCCAGCGCTTGCTGGGCATAAGCGGTGATCCCCACAGTGATCAGGCCATCGCTCTCAAGACGCAGCCATTCGTGATCGATGGTAAAACGCAATTCGCTCATATCAACTCCTCATTGTTCAGACTCATCCACTGCTGGTGGCGGATGGCGATGGGCAGGCTCGTGTCGGGCAACGAGCGTAGCTTGAGGGTTGATAGCAAGGGTGGTGCCAATCTTTATTAGTTGTGTTAAATCAATGGCTTGAGATATCTGTAGCAGGATTGGTATGCAGCTTCCGTATTGAAATCAATACAGGCGCGCGCAGAGGAGGGAGCGAAGTCTGGGCCAGACGCGTCGAGAAGGTTTTGTCTTTATTTCGATACGCTGTATCGATTTAAAGACAGCAGTCAGGGTTTTCCGGGAATGCCATATTTACGCAACCGGATTGCGATCGCACTGTGCGAGGTTTGCAGGCGTGCCGCCAGTAAACGGCTGGAGGGATAACTGCTGTAGAGCTGTTCCAGCAGGTTCTTTTCAAACCCTTCGACGGCCTCTTCCAGGCTGCCAACCTCACCGTCGTTTTGTCGCTCGACGGCGGTGCGGGCGATGTCGAGGTCGTCGATGTCCACCAGCGGATTCTCGCAAATTGCAGCAGCACGAAAAATCACGTTCTGCAGTTGCCGTACATTGCCCGGCCAGCGGTTACCGAGCAGCGCCGGATAGGTCCCGGGCGCCAGGCGACAGACCGGACGCTGGATCTGCGCGCAGGCCTGCTGCATGAAATGATTGGCCATCAACAGGATGTCGTGGCCGCGTTCGCGCAACGGTGGTACTTGCAGATTGAGCACATTGAGGCGGTAGAACAGGTCCTCGCGAAAGCTGCCTTCGCTGACCATTTTCTCCAGATCACGGTGGGTCGCGCTGAGCACCCGTACGTTGACCCTGACCTCACGATCGCCACCCACTCGACGGAAGCAGCCATCGCTTAAAAAGCGCAGCAATTTGGCTTGCAAGTAGGGCGACATTTCGCCGACTTCGTCGAGGAACACCGTGCCCTGGTCGGCCAGTTCCAGCAGGCCGAGTTTGCCACCCCGTTGTGCGCCGGTGAAGGCGCCAGCGGCATAGCCGAACAGCTCGCTTTCGGCGAGACTCTCCGGCAGTGCCGCGCAGTTCAGGGCCAGGAAGGGCGAGTCATGCCGTGCGCTGATCGCGTGGCAGGCACGGGCCACCAACTCTTTGCCGGTGCCGGTTTCGCCCTGAATCAGCAGCGGTGCATCGAGCGTTGCAACACGCTGGGCACGGGCCTTTAGGGTCCGAATCGCCGGGGACTCACCGAGCAGCGCGTCGAAACCTTCGGCATGGTCATGATGCAGCGCCGAGAGGCGTTCACCTATGCGGTTCGGTTGGTACAGGGTCAGCAGGGCGCCAGCATCGGTGATCGGCATGGCGTCCAGCAGCAGGGTCTGGCCACCGAGGCTGACTTCATGCATGGGCAGGCGAAAACCGTGCTCGATCAATGTGCGTTGCAAGGCGGGATCATCGAATAGCGCGGTCAACGGCTCACCGGCCGGTTCACGGCCACAGAGTGCGATCAGCGCCGGGTTGGCCAGCAACACATGACCACGCTCGTCCACCGCCAACACCGGGTCGGTGCTGGCCGCCAGCAAGGCATCGAGTTGCAAGCGGCGGCGCTGCCCCGGGAGGATGTCGACCATCGTCACCGCTTGCACGCCCCGCACCCCAAGAAAAGCTTCGCGCAGCTCTTCCAATACATCGGCGCCGAGGGTTGGCGCATCGATGTAAACGTTGGGCGGCACCATCTCGACGGCATCCAGATTGAAACGGCGCCCACCGAGCAGGGCCAACACTTCCTGGGTGATGCCGACGCGGTCGATGAAGGTGACGTGGATGCGCATAGGGTGGCCTGCAAGGGTTGCGAACAGAATGAGTATGACCGGCACCTGCAGTGTCTGTCAGGTGTTGCCGGTGGTGCGCGAACAGGCGGCCAGATCTTCTAGAAAGGCCTGAAGGATCGGCGGCGGGGCCGTGCCGCGTCGGGTGATCACGTCGAACGGCGACATCAGTTGCAGGCTCGTCGGCGCCAGTTGGTGCATCTCGCCGGTCTTGATCCATTGGGCCGCGAAGTGCATCGGCAGAAAGCCCAGATAGGCGCCGGAGATCAGTAGAATGGCCAGCGCCTCGATGTTGTCCACCGTGGCCGCAGCCTTGCTGACGCCCAGGTGTTCCAGGTCGTATTGCTGCATGTAGCCCCTGACGACAATCCGGCTCGCGGCAATCTCTTCGAGCAGTTCGTCACCCTCGGCCTTGCTGCCATAGAGCGGATGCCGCCGCCCGCAATACAATCCCAAGGCTTCCTGATACAGCGGTGAGTGCAGCAGGCCCGGAACGTAGATCGGGAAGTGCCCGATGGCCAGGTGCAGTCGGCCGTCGAGCACGCGTTCTTCCAGTTCTGCGGGGGTGCCGACGTACACGTTCAGGTGCACATCATGCCCTCTGGATACGAAGCGTTGGGTGGTGCGCGGCAGTGGAGAATCGGGATCGGTAATGGTGGTGTCGATGATCCCCAGATTGAGCTTGCCGCTGATGTGCTGCTTGAGCACGTCAGCGTCCATGCAGAAATTTTCGACTGCCGAGAGCAGACGCTGAGTGGCTTCGTGGATCGCCACGCCTTGCTCAGTCAGGCGAAAGCCGCTGCGCCCGCGTTGACAGAGCTTTACCCCCAGCCGGGTTTCCAGATGAGTCATCTGTTCGCTGATGGTTGACTGGCCGGCATTCAACGCCGCCTGCGCGGCAGAAAAACCGCCGCACCTGACAATCGTGGCAAACACTCTGAGCAGTTTCAGATCGACATCGTGCAGCTGGATCACCTTGAACCTCCCGCGTATGGATGCATCGGTAATGCCGATATGAGTATCTGATGTTTAGCATTTTTTCCACGAAAACCTGCGCCCATAGTCATTCCAACGGCGGTCGCCTTCCAAGTCCGCTAGCTGATAACAAGAATTGGAGATGCCTGAAATGTCGAACAACGGTTATGAATCCGGTCGCCTGAACCTGCCATTCGTGGGTCACTGCACCTTTGGCAAATCCCCGGTGTGCACCGATTGGGATGCATTGGATGCGGACGTGGCAGTCCTCGGCGTGCCCAACGACATGGGCACCCAGTGGCGTTCCGGCGCACGCTTCGGACCACGCGGCATTCGTGAGGCATCGACCCTGTTTTCCTTCGGCCATGCCGGCGCCTATGACCACGAAGTCGACGTCATGTACCTGACCGCCTCCGACGTGCGCATGGTCGATGTGGGTGACGCCGATATCGTGCACACCGACATGGTCACCAGTAACGAGAACACCGAGTACGCCGTACGCAAGATTCTGGATGCCGGCGTCATGCCGGTTGTACTCGGTGGCGATCACTCGGTCCACGCCCCGGTGATCAAGGCGTTCGAGGGCCGTGGCCCGATCCATATCATCCACTTCGACGCGCACCTGGACTTCGTCGACGAGCGTCATGGCGTTCGCTACGGCCATGGCAACCCGCTGCGCCGCGCGTCCGAAATGAACCACATTGTCGGCATGACCCAGATGGGCATCCGCAACGTGTCGTCGTCCAATCGCGATGACTACGAAGCAGCCCACGCGGCCGGCTCGAAGATCCTTTCGGTCCGTGATGTACGCCGCCTCGGCGTCGAAGGTGTGCTGGCGTTGATCCCGCAGAACATCAACTACTACATCACCATCGACATCGACGGTTTCGCCCCGTCCATCGCCCCTGGCACCGGCACCCCAAGTCACGGCGGCTTCCTCTATTACGAAGTGCTGGAAATCATCCAGGCCCTGGCCAAACGCAGCCAAGGCAACATCGTTGGCATGGATCTGGTGGAGGTCGCACCGGTCTATGATCCTTCCGGCATGACCTCGATTCTGGCGGCGCAACTGCTGCTCAACAGTATTGGTTTCATCTTCCACGAGCGGGCTCAAGCACGGCACGCCATGAGCGAAACCACCACAGCCACGGTGTGATCCGACCGCCGCACAGAGGGTATGAAAATGGACACGATCGTTAAGCAGTATTTGCAGAAATTTGGTGTATCCGAAGCCACCCAGACCTTCCTCAGCAAGGTTCAGAAAATGTTCATCGGCGGCGCCTTTGTCGAGGCCAGCGACGGGCAGACGTCCGATGTTATCGAGCCGTCGACCGAGGGCCTGATCACCCGTATTCCGATGGGCACCACACAGGATCTGGATCGCGCCGTGCAAGCTGCTCGAGCACAGTTTGACGGTGGCGCCTGGCGTCAGGCCAAGCCGGCAGAACGCGAGCGGCTGATGCAACGCCTGGCGGACCTGATTGAACGCAACGCCGCCGAACTGGCGGAAATCGAATCGATCGACATGGGCAAATCAGTCGCCTTCGCGCGGGACGTCGATATCCAGGGCACGGTCGATACGCTGCGTTATTTCGCTGGTTGGGCGACGAAGCTGCATGGCCGAACCGTTGAGCCGTCGCTGCCGGGCAATTACCTGGCTTATACCCGCAAGGAAGCGGTAGGAGTGGTCGGCGCCATCGTGCCCTGGAACTTCCCGCTGCAAACCATGGCCTGGAAGCTCGGCGCGGCGCTGGCAACCGGTTGCACCGAGGTGGTCAAACCCGCCGAACTGACCTCGCTGTCCGCCTTGCGCTTTGCCGAGCTGGTGCAGGAAGCCGGCATCCCGGACGGGGTGATCAATATCGTGACCGGACGCGGCAGCGTGGTCGGTGCGGCGATGGCCACGCACCCCGGTATCGACAAGCTCACCTTCACCGGCTCGACCCCGGTCGGCCGTACCGTCGGCCGCGCCGCGCTGGACGAAATGAAGCGACTAACCCTCGAACTCGGAGGAAAATCACCGGTGATCGTATTGGCCGATGCCGACGTGCCGGCCGCCGCCCAGGCCATTGCCAACGGCGTGTTTTTCAACTCCGGCCAGGTGTGTGATGCCGGTACTCGCGCCTATATTCATCGCAGCGTCTACGACGAATTCCTGCGCGAACTGATCGCCTACACCCGCACGCTGAAAATCGCACCGGGTCTGGATCCAGACTGCTTCATCAGCCCGTTGGTCTCAGCGTTGCAGAAGGAGCGAGTGACCGACTACATCGAAACCGGCAAGCAAGAGGGCGCCGAATTGGTTTACGGCGGTCAGCCTGTCGAAGGCCCCGGTTTCTTCGTCGAGCCGACCATTTTTGCCCATTGCCGCAACGACATGCGCATCGTCCAGGAAGAGATCTTTGGTCCGGTGCTGGTCACCGCACCGTTCGACGATGAAGAAGAGGCCTTGGCCTTGGCCAATGACTCGCCTTACGGCCTGGCGGCCGCACTCTATTCCAATGACCTTGGAAAGGTGCACAGCCTGATCCCGCGGTTGAAAGCGGGTTCGGTCTACGTCAACGCCCACGGCACCCTCGACCCTTCGATGCCGTTCGGTGGCTACAAGCAGTCCGGATTCGGCAAGGACCTGGGCGCGGAGCAGCTCGATTATCTGCTCGAAACCAAGGCCGTCTGGATCACGCTCCCCTGAGTCATGGCTGACTCAATCCCATGTGGGAGCGAGCTTGCTCCGGGCGGCGTTCCGACGAATAGGCCGGCACATCCAACATTGATGTGGACTGATACTCCGCTTTCGCGAGCAAGCCCGCTCCCACAGGGACGTCGTTCACCCCAAGAACGCAGTTATCTCGTCATGATCTTCCAAAAATAAGAGTACATCATGAACATTGACGCCAAAGCCGCCCCAAGCGTGTCTCTCCTGGACGACAAACCCGTCGTCGAAAGCCATTCAATCGATTTCATCCCGGAGAGCGAGCGCACCGACAAACTGTCGAGCCAGGGCCCGTTCTGGTTCCTCGGCAATTTCACCTTCTTTACCATGACCATCGGCTTCGTCGGCCCGAGCGTCGGCCTGACCGCGCTCTGGACCACACTTGCCGGCACGCTGGGCATCATGTTCGGCACGCTGTTCATGGCCTTTCACGGCTCGCAAGGTCCACATCTCGGGCTGCCGCAGATGATTCAGTCCCGTGCGCAGTTCGGCTATCGCGGGGTGATCCTGGTGCTGCTGGCGACGCTGTTTGTGTTCGCCGGTTTCACCATCGTCAACCTGGTGTTGATGATGCAGGGGCTGCACACGCTATTCGGCTTCAACCCTGCGGTGATCGCGGTGGCGGTGACGATACCGGCGGCCGTATTGGCGATCCTCGGGCATGACTGGATGCACCGCAGTTTCAAATGGGCGTTGTACCTGTCGCTTCCGCTTTACGGCCTGGTGACGTTGGCGGTGCTGATGGGCTGGGTTCCCGATGCCGCGGTGCCGGTGCTTGCGGCCGGTGAAGTGGCCCCGGCGCCGCTGGGCTTCAACTGGACTGGCTTCATCGCCCAGTTCGCGGCAGCGGCGAGTTACAACATCGCTTACGCCCCGTATGTGTCTGACTATTCGCGTTACCTGCCGAAGAACACCTCCAGCGGAAAATTGATCGCGGTGGTGTTCCTGGGTGCCTCGTTGTCCGGTGCATGGATGATCTCTGTCGGTGGCTGGTTGGCCGATCACCTGCACTCCACGGATGTGCTGGTGGCCCTTGGGCAAGTGGGCAACACCGTTTCGCCACTGATGGGGACTTTGGTGGTGGTTGTCACGATCCTGGCGTTCCTGCCGGTCATCGCCATGAACATCTACAGCGCGAAGTTGACCACGCTGACCTGCGTCGACTCCATCAAGCACATCGAACCTACCCGTAAGGCACGCATTCTGGCGATTGGTTTCGTGATCCTGCTGCAACTGGGTGTCGCGCTGAGCATCCAGAGTTCGGGCAAAGGCTTGTCGGTGTTGGGCATCTACCTGGTGGTGATGCTGTACTTCCTGGTGCCCTGGACCTCGGTCAACCTGACCGACTATTTCTTCGTCCGCAAGGGTCGCTACGCTATCCCGCATTTCTTCATGCCCCACGGCAACATCTACGGCAGCTGGGGCCTGCGCGGCATCGCGGCGTATGCCATCGGCTTCATTTCGATGATCCCGTTCTTCTATATCTACGATGGCGTTGAACAGCGTGAGGTCTATGTCGGCCCGCTCGCCAAAGCGCTCGGCAGCATCGACATCGCCTGGCTCGTCGGGCTGATCGTGTCGGGGTTGGTGTACTACTGGTTCAGCCGCTCGATCGACCTCAAACGCGAAGAAATCGTCATCCAGCACATCGAAAAAACATCCCCGCAATACACCACCGGCGACACGTTGACCAAGCCGTCGCTGCCCGTTTTCAACGAATCGGCGGTCCGGAGATAATCATGGCGACGCAAAAATACGACTACATCATCATCGGTGCCGGCTCGGCAGGTTGTGTGTTGGCCAACCGCCTAAGCGAAGACCCAGCCACCTCGGTCCTGGTGCTGGAATTCGGCGGCAGCGATCGCAGTGTGGTGATTCAGATGCCGAGTGCATTTTCGATCCCGATGAACACCAAGAAGTACAACTGGCGCTACGAGACCGAGCCGGAGCCGTTCCTCAACGGGCGGCGCATTCACTGCCCAAGGGGCAAGGTGCTGGGTGGCTCTTCGTCGATCAATGGCCTGGTGTACATCCGTGGCCACGCCTATGACTTTGACGAATGGGAGTCCCTCGGTGCAGAGGGTTGGGGCTATCGCAATTGCCTGCCTTACTTCAAACGGGCCGAGCATTACGAGGAGGGCGGTGACGGCTATCGCGGCAGCACCGGCCCCTTGCACACCACCAACGGCAATCACATGAAAAACCCGTTGTACGGGGCCTGGGTCGAGGCCGGCGCAGAAGCGGGCTACATCAAGACCGATGACTGCAACGGTTACATGCAAGAAGGCTTCGGCGCGATGCACATGACGGTGAAAAACGGCGTGCGCTGCTCCACGGCCAACGCTTACCTGCGACCGGCCATGGGACGTCCGAACCTGACCGTGATCACCCATGCAATGACCCGTCAGATCATGCTTGAAGGCAAGCGAGCCGTCGGCGTCATGTATGACCACGAAGGCCAGACTCATCAGGTTTATTGCAACCGGGAAGTGCTCGTCTCGTCCGGGCCCATCGGCTCTCCACACTTGTTGCAACGCTCCGGTATCGGTCCGGCCGAGGTTCTGCGCAAAGCCGGGATCGGCATCCGCCATGACCTGCCGGGAGTAGGGGAGAACCTGCAGGATCACGCCGAGGTTTACATCCAGTTCGGCTGCAAGGAGCCGGTGACGCTGAACAGCAAAATGGATCCTTTGAGCAAGTTGTTGATCGGCCTGCGCTGGCTGTTGTTCAAGGACGGACTCGGCGCCACCAACCATTTCGAGGCCGGTGGTTTCATCCGCTCGGATAAAGGACTGCGCTGGCCGGACATTCAGTTCCATTTTCTGCCTGCGGCCATGCGTTACGACGGCAACAAACCGATCAAGGGCCACGGCTTCATGGTGCTCACCGGGCCGAACAAACCGAAGAGTCGCGGTTACGTTCGGGTGCGTTCCGCTGACCCTTACGAACATCCGCAGATTCAATTCAACTACCTGCACCGCGAAGAGGACCGCGAAGGTTTCCGCCGCTGCATCCGCCTGACTCGCGAGATCATCGGCCAACCGGCGATGGACCGCTTCCGCGACGGCGAGATCGCCCCTGGACCACAGGTGAACACCGACGAAGAAATCGATGCCTTCGTGCGTGAAAACCTGGAAAGCACCTACCATCCCTGCGGCTCGTGCCGCATGGGCGAAGACGAGATGGCAGTGGTTGACTCCGAGCTGCGTGTTCGGGGCATCGCGGGTTTGCGGGTGATCGACTCGTCGGTGTTCCCGACCGAGCCAAACGGCAACCTCAATGCACCGACCATCATGCTGGCCGAGCGGGCTTCCGATCTGGTTCGTGGGCGCACCATGCTGCCGGCGTCCGATGCGCCCGTCGGGCTTGTCCAGGATTGGGAAACCAGCCAGCGATCATCGTTGCCGGGACGCAATGTGAGGGTTTAAACCCGACGGGTTAATCGCTTAGGAGAAGACACATAAAACGGGCGCCTTCAGGGCGCCCGTTTTTTTCTTCGCAGTACGTACAGGCGCTAGCTCATTTCAACACCAGCAAGCGATAAACCCCGCCCTCGCTTTCGATCCCATGGGTGTCATGGGTGAAACCCGGGAAGGATTTGTCGAAGGCTTCCAGCGCCTTGAGATAGGCCAGCAACGGCCCGTCCGCAGGCCCGGCGTTTTCACCCGGCATCAGCAATGGAATGCCCGGTGGATACGGCACGATCCCGGTCGCAGCGATGCGTCCGGCGGCTTCCTCGAGTGTCACCCGTTCGATGTCGTTTCTGACCAGTTTTTCGTAGGCCTCCACCGGGCTGAATTCGGCTTTCGGCAGTGTGCCGAACGCCTGGGCCATGTTGGCGGTGGTTTTGTGTTTCTTCATGGCGGCGAAGATTTCGTCGGCAAGGTCCTTGAGGCCCATGCCGGCGTAACGAGTCTGGTTGGCGGCCAGCAGATCCGGCAGGCACAGTTCCAGTTCGACGTTGTCGTCATAGTCGCGTTTGAAGTCGAGCAGGGCATTGAGCAAGGTGCCCCATTTGCCTTTGGTGATGCCGATGGAGAACAGGAACAGGATGGTGAAGTCGGTGGTTTTCTCGACCACGATGCCCTGACGTCCCAGGTAGGCCGTGAGTACACAGGCCGGGATACCCGAGTCGAGCAGGTTGCCGTCGTCGCCCATGCCGGGGCTGAGCACCGAGACCTTGATCGGGTCCAGCATGCAGTAGCCTTCTTCGATGTCACCGAAGCCGTGCCATACCGCGTTGGGATGCAGTACCCAGCAGTTCGGCTCGGTTTTCAACAGCACCGGATCGACTTCATGGAACGGCACGGTGGCCGCGCCAACCTGTACGGTCGGCGGCTGCCAGCAGGTAAAGAACCAGTCATCCTTGCTCAACATATCGTTGTGCATGCGCGAGACGACCTGGCGGAAACTGATGGCTTCTTCGATCGATTCGGTGGTGAGGATTTGCCCGCTGGGAGCTTCCATCATCGCCGAGCTTACGTCGCAGGAAGCCATGATCGCGTAGTTCGGCGAGGTCGAGGCGTGCATCATGTACGACTCGTTGAAGCGCCCGTGTTCGATCGGGTTGCGGCCGTTACGCACGTGAATCATTGAGGCCTGGGACAGGGCGGCCAGCAACTTGTGGGTCGACTGAGTGGCGAACACGGTCGGCTTCGAGTCGTCGTGATCGTCCGGGCTGCCGTGCATGGCGTGGCGCTCGCGGTACAGCGGGTTGAAACGCGCATAACCGTACCAGGCTTCATCGAAATGCAGACGATCGACGCTTTGCCCCAGCAACTCTTCGACGCGGGTGACGTTGTAGGTCAGGCCGTCGTAGGTGGAGTTGGTGATGATGGCGTGGACGGGTGTCGGGTCGATGCCTTGCTTGACCAGCGGGTTGCTGGCGATAGCGGCTTTCACGCCGTCGCTGCTCAGGGTTTGCGGCAGGATCGGGCCGATGATGCCGTAGCGGTTGCGGGTCGGCACCAGATAGGTCGGAATCGCACCGGACAGGGTCATCGCATGCTCGGCGGACTTGTGGCAGTTGCGGTCGCACAGGGCGATCTGATTGCGGGTGACGCTGGCCATGAGGATGACGCGGTTGGACATCGACGAGCCGTTGGTGACGTAGTAGGTGCGGTGGGCGCCGAACACCTTGGCGGCGTAGCGCTCGCCCTGGCCGATGGGGCCGCTGTGATCGAGCAGCGAACCGAGTTCACCGACCGAAATCGACAGGTCCGAACGCAGCAGGTTCTCGCCAAAAAACTCGTAGAACGCGCGCCCCGCGGTGCTCTTCAAAAACGCTGTGCCGCCGGCATGACCAGGGGTGTGCCACGAGTATTCATAGGTGCGGGAAAACTTCACCAGCGCACCGAACATGGGAGGGAGTGCGGCTTGGCGATAACGTTCGATGGCCGCCAGGATGCGCCCACTGAGAAAGCGGCTGGTGTCCTCGGGCAACCAGATGAAGTCGTCGGCGTGCTGCATGACCACCAGTGGAATGCTCGACGCGGTGCTGCGGTCGCTAATCAAGAAAACCGGCACCCGGGTGTTGCGCTCACGCAGGCTGACTAGCAGTTGGATGCATTCCTCGTGGCCTTCGCTTTTGTCCATTTCCCAGCTGAGCAGTACGCATTGAATGGCCGGGTCCGAGCGCAGGATCGACGTGGCGTCGCTCAGGGTTTCCGACGCCAGCACCCGGACGGTGCGTTCCTCCACGTCGTTGATCAACTGATGCAGGGCGCGACCAAAGACGGTGCGTTTGTCCGGCGGGCTGCTGACCAACAGCGTGAGCATTCCGAGCGAATGTTTATATTCCGTCATGATTAAGCCTCCACTCTGACTGCTTGCAAGTTATTGACCGGCACCGGCTCGCCTGTGATGTGCTGAGCGCTGACGGTCTGTGTCGGTACGCTGTTATTGAGCGCTTCGAGGCGGATCAGGCGGTTGTTGACGAAGCCAAACAGCGTGTAACCAAAGATCGTTGCCACGCCGCCGAGCATTAGTGCCTGCGCGCCCGAGCTGTACAGCGCCAGGTAGCTGTAAGCCGCCGCGACCCACGCAATGATGTTGGTTATCAGCGCCGTGCCCGCCGGAACGTTGGAGACCTTTTGAATGGTCATCAACGCGGCCATGGAGAGGATGTAGGGCACCAGGTTGGTGACCACCGCGAGGTTGACGAGGGTGTCGAACTGCTTGCTCAGGTCAGGGCTGATGGTGAGAAAAGCCAGCGCCGTCTGCACTGCCAGCAGCACCAGCATGCCGACGATGGGTGTTCCGGCCTTGTTGGACTTGGCAAAGATCGACAGGAAATAACCGGTGTCCGCGGAGCTTTTGTAGACCTGAGCGATGGTGAATTGCCAGCCGAGCAGCGAACCGATGCACGCCAGTACCATCGCGGCCATCACAATGTCGCCGACCAGAGGGGTGAACATCTTGGCAAAGACCAGCCCGAACGGTGCAGTGGAGGAGGCCAGTTCAGGGTTATCGACGATACCGGCGATGACGTTGGTGGAGACGATGTAGATCACCGCCGCGCCGAGGGTGCCGCCGAGAACCGCAATCGGTACGTTTCTCTCTGGATTTTCCACGGCATCGGTGTTGGCGCACGCCGATTCCAGACCGAGGAATGCCCACAAGGTGATCGCCACCGATGCACCTGCGGCTTCGAACCAGCCCATGTTGTGCGGGTTCCAGCCCGCGGCGTAGACACTGCTGTCGAACCAATACCAGCCAACGGTGGATACGAGCACTACCGGCGCAATCACCCCCCAAACCGTGATCGCACCGATCCGGCCGGTGATCCGTGCGCCTCCGAAGTTGGCGAACGTGGTGATCCACAACAAAGCGATGGTTGCCAGACCCACTTGCAGTGAATCAAGCTTGATGTGGAACAGTTCCTGGATATAGCCGACCGCCGTAATACTGATCGCCACATTGGCAATCAACAGCGAGAGCCCATAGGTGTAGTTCGTGATGTAGTTGCCCGCCTTGCCGAAGGTGTATTCGGCATAGCCGCCCATGCCCCCGGTCTTTCGGCTGAGCATCCCGCAGCGCGCAAAGGCATAGGCCAGCGCCAGGGAGCCGGTGGCCGTGATTAGCCAGGAAAGAATGGAAATGCCGCCGACTTCGGCGAGTTTTGTGGGTAACAGCACAATGCCTGAGCCCAACATGTTGACGGCCGTCAACATTGTCAGTTGCCCTACCGTCATTTTCTTTGCGACTGACATTCCGTTGCCTCACTTGATTGCATTGAGAGGGTGTTAGCTATAGCTAAGGATTGAAATCTCGGCAGAAATGTCCGTAAGACACTGAGAAAACAGGCGATAGCGCACTTAAGGCATTTTGCTGGCCCCGAAGGCTGAAACTTTTGACCAAAATCAATTTATTTTCAGTTAGTTGGGATCGAATGCAAATGCGGGATGTGATGGTTGCGCTGATTTCGTTAGGCCTGGCGAGCGTTGCCGCCTCTGTCCAGGCAAAAGAACTGGCCTCGAATGATCGTTACATTTGCAGCTGGGGCGCAGGTACTGCGGCGAGAGCCCAGGAACTCAAGCTGTCCGGGGTTTCACTGTATGCAGCCCGGCAGAAGTTACATACCTACAAGTTCAGTAAGCCGTGGATGCACATGATGGCGATGGGCATTACCGAGCAGACCTATGACAGTAATTCGCGGATGAAGCCCGCAGCCCTGCGCGAGAGCTTTTATGAGGAGTGCGTCCGGTACAAGTTGGCGCGCAAATGACGGGGGCGGTCCGCCACAAGCACCTGGAGACGGCTCCTGCGCCGTGCCGGGCTGGTTACGTCAGGCATTGGATACTTCAGACCTTCCCTAAAGAGAGAAAACTATCGAGTTCTTCTCAGGTTTTTTGCCTTTAACCTCCTGAACATACCCATTACCGGCCGCAGGACAGGCACCCTGTCGAAGATGGAAAGCTCATGCAGGTCCGTCCGCGAGGGCCTTTGATAGCCACAATTCCAGGTAAAATAGTAAGCCAGAATTTCTTTATTCTTATGAATAAGCGTATTGAGAGCAGCGTCATAATGCATCGGACCTCCGTCAGGATGTCCCGGTGGCCGCTCCAGAACCTGGAATAAAAAATCCCTTAATTTCCCAAAGCATTTCCCGTTTACAGCATAGAAATGGGCCAAATGTATTGGCCGGTCGACTGCTTTCCAAGCGGGCAAGTTTGAATTTTCTTCAAACGGATGCCCAAAATAGACGATGTCCCACTCAATACCTTCCAGAGACTCGATCGCCTTTCTCCCATATTGAGAAATATGTCTGGAAAACTGTATGTCGTCCTCCATGATCAAGATATTTTTCAAATTCAGGCGCATAGCCTCTTCCAGCACCCCCAGATGACTCAAAAAGCAGCCTCTGACCCCGACGCTCGGGAAGCCATTTCCCTCACTGGGCGTAACAGCCTCAAAAAAGCCTATTTTTTCATCATCAATGTGAAAGCCGTTGCGAGTGAATTCTTCTACTGTTTCTAAACGGCGATCCTTTCTTGACGAGATATTGATGATTCTTACTCGATCAAAATATTCGATCACATTCATCTGTCAGGTCCTTAGCGCAGACAATCAGGGCAGTTGGATTGGAATGCTTGGCGATTTTGTCCGTGTTCTCTATCGAGCCCGGATTGCAGTATAGGCAGCATTTTCGGATGAAGTTTTAGTCTCGTAAATCGGCGTGCAGCACCAGTTCGAGAAGACACGCCAGATAGGTGTCTCAGTGAATGGGCACCGGGCGAAAAGTTCCGATAGATCCGGGTATTTACCGCTGGCGCCAGCTCTTCGGCGGGGGTGCAGAGCGAAATCTTCAAGGTCACCTATACTGGATCGTTCCGAGAGTTTCCCTACCCTTCACAGCGAGGAGAACGCACATGACCATTCGTATTGGCGACGAAGCACCGGATTTCACCGCCGAAACCACCGAAGGCACGCTCCATTTCCACGAATGGATTGGCGACAAGTGGGCCATCCTGTTCTCACATCCGAAGGACTTCACCCCGGTCTGCACCACTGAACTCGGTTATATGGCCGGGCTCAAGCCGGAGTTCGACAAACGCAACACCAAGATTGTCGGCCTCAGCGTCGACCCGGTCGGTAACCATCAGACCTGGGCCAAAGACATCGAAGAAACCCAGGGCCATGCGGTCAACTACCCCATGATCGGCGACGAGAATCTGGTCGTGGCCAAGCTCTACGACATGATTCACCCGAACGCCAGTGGCGGCGCTCGTACTGCCGTGGACAACGCCACGGTGCGTTCAGTGTTCATTGTCGGCCCGGATAAAAAGATCAAGGCGATGCTGGTCTACCCGATGAGTGCCGGGCGCAACTTCGATGAAGTGTTACGGCTGCTCGATGCTATTCAGTTGAACGCCAAGCACACGGTTGCCACGCCGGTGAACTGGCGTCCGGGTGAGGACGTGATCATTCCTACGTCGGTATCCGACGACGACGCAAGGAAGAAATACCCGGATGGCTTCAAGACGGTGAAACCTTATTTGCGTACGGTGGCGCAACCGAAGTGATGGTCAGTCATTCATCCTGTCTTCAATCGTGATGCCTTTTACGCGTATTGCATTGATCTGCTCGGCACGGGTGCCAGGGAGGTTGAGCATGGTTCCCTGGCGCAGCGCCGAGACTTCGACAGTGTTCCAGGGTTGAGAATGCACGGGGAGCCTTTATCTGCCATACCGTCTTCATGCGTCAAAAACTCTCGGCCGCCGGGTACTTTCAGAAAGTTGCCGATAAACCCGCCTTTACAGGCGTCGTCGGCGGTCGAGCCCATGCCATTGCCAAGGTACTTCGTTGCCCGGTGCAGGGCGCTTTGCCGGGTCGTGTGCTAGCGTCCTGATGCGGGCTAACGCCCATGGGTGAAGCTATTACACATAGATAGAATTCACAGAGCTGACGTGCTCGTTGTGGCGTTATTTTGACGCCACCCTCCCTGAGGTGAAATTTCGATTTATTATTGTGACGAGCTGTTGACGTAATGGCGATGTGCTTATAGGCTCAATTTAGCCGATAAAGATTCCTTCAACCGACAAAAGAATAACCCCCTACGCAAGGAGGCGGTGTTATGCGCTCAACACTTGTCATTAAATTTGTGTTGTTTTCTGTGATCCTGAATGGTGCAGCTATTGCTAGTGCTCAGGCGACCAGTTTGGCCTATGAAATTAGTCGCATAGGCAGCGCTTGCGAGGAGTTAGGG
This sequence comes from Pseudomonas sp. ANT_J28, assembly GCF_008370005.1. Classification (NCBI taxonomy): domain Bacteria; kingdom Pseudomonadati; phylum Pseudomonadota; class Gammaproteobacteria; order Pseudomonadales; family Pseudomonadaceae; genus Pseudomonas; species Pseudomonas sp. ANT_J28. The sequence goes on along the minus strand of NZ_VOBM01000014.1, from coordinate 116,156 downwards.
CCTCAACTTTGTACGGCTCTCAAAGAGCACACGGGTGGCGCGCTGCTTACTTTTGGAAAGAGCCTTGGCTTGCCTTCATTGATCACTGATATTTACGTTGATGATGTCCATTCTGCGAAAGTTAACAGTGTCATACATCACGCTGACTCGGGCGTGGATGTATCCGTCAATTCTTCTTCGCGTGACAGATTAATGGCGGCGGTTGACAATAAGCAATTCAAGATTGATTCATCTCTCCAGGATAAAAATCTGGTTGAGGTGTCTGACATCAACCAACCGAATGCAGTACCGCTTCCTGCGGCAGCATGGTTATTTTCTTCCGCGCTATTTGGTTTTATTGTGGTCGCCAACCGACGGAAGATATAGGTGGTAGTTAACGTTATTTGGCAATAAGGGTTATTTAGACAGTCACTCTGGTGGCTGTGTAGACACACAGCTTTATGTATTGTTTTTGCGGATGATGTCTGTCTTGCAATGATACTTGGTTTGTAATTGTTGATATCAATTAGTTGCGCTGGCAAACGTAGTCATAGCCAGGTTGACAGTGTCGCAGTTGAGCCGGCTCAAGCGGGCACGGTGTGGTTAATATTGGCGCGGAATACGCTGGGGGTGGTTTGCTTGCTCCAACCTGTTGTTAAATAACACTATTTTGCTGTTTTACACTAACGTTCCGGTTTCGAGTGTGTTGCATTGGCGGAATTGACCGCCCAGAAGCTCAAGGTGATTGCTGTGTAGTAGTTTCTTTGGCTTGAAATAGGCTAGAGTGATTTGACTAGGTTTTTTTGTTCTAAACTCCTTGCATGGCTACTTAGACGGAGGGATCCCGATGTTCCGTTCATTGATACCTGTGCTGTGCGCGTTGGCCGTTTGCCCCAGCATTTCCAATGCCGTCGAAAACGACCCGACTTACCGGCTGAGTCCGGGAGATAACCTTTCTGTTTCCGTGTGGGGCGAAGACAAGCTCAAACAGGATGTACGCGTACTCCCCGATGGCAGCATTACCTTCCCGCTGGCAGGGCAGGTCAATGTTGCGGGGCTTGATGCCACCGCTGTCGCGAAGCAAATCGCTGCCAAGCTTGAGGCTTTCATACCTGATCCGCAGGTGAGCGTTGTCGTCACCGGCACCGAAGGTAATCTCGTCTACGTTCAGGGCAAAGTGCTGAAACCCGGCACCGTGCATATGTCAGGTCAAACGTCAGTGCTGCAGGTAATAAGCATGGCGGGCGGGCTCGACAAATTCGCCGATAAAGGCGACATTAAGGTCGTGCGGCTCAATGGGGCTAGACAAGAGATCCTGCGCGTCGACTACAGCGAGTTGATGTCAGGGAAAGACATGACCACCAATTTTCTACTTAAAGCCGGCGATACGCTGGTCGTGCCTTAGCCTTGCGCGAGGCACTAGGGATTACTTTGCTTGGATTTCGAACTACCGGGGTTGCGACGGCAATCCTGGCTTTGTCGTGTTCGGACATGGCCTATGCTGCTACTTGGCAATCAGCAATAGCAGTGCCTTCGACGGTCGAGTACGACAGCAACCCACTGCTGCTTACGAGTGGTGAGAAGGGGGTGACCCGTACCATCATCGCCCCCGATTACAGCCTCGTGGGTACTTCCGGACGGGATGAGTTCCAGTTCGGTCTCGGGTTAAATATCGTGCGTTCGTCGGATACGTCCATCGTTTCGGACCGTGAAGATCCCAGATTAAAGTTAGGGTGGCAGCGCGCGACCGAAACGGGTGCTTTTGGACTCACGGCGAGATATGAGGAAAACTCGACGCTTTCCACGGTGGTTCAGGACACCGGCGTAGTTGCCTCCGATGGCACGCAAAAGATGTATTTGCTGGGCGGCAACTGGAGCACTGCTCTCAGCGAGCGAAGCACCCTGGTTAATGAGACTGACTACACTCATGTCACTTACGATGTTAATTCACTGACCAACTATGACGAGCTGGCGACCCGCTTCAGCTGGAACTATGCATGGAGTGAGCAGGTCGAGCTGTTCACCCGTCTTGGCGTGAGGCGCTATGAGCCGGAGAAGGGGTCTGCGGTGGCTTCCTCAAACAGCTACACCCCCGCGGTCGGCTTGAATGTCCAATTCTCCGAGCGGCTTAAGGGGACGGCCTACGTGGGTCTCAACCAAGTCTCTGGCACAGGTAGCGGCCCCAAAGGCCAGGGCGGTTTAATGTTGCAATATGCCGGTGAGCGTATTGATACCAGCATCGACGCCAGTCGTAGCACTCTCGCCAGCGGGGACGGTGGTTTCGTCGAGGTTGATGCCCTGAGGGGTACATGGAGCTATGCCGTCGACGAGACCCGACGCACCGGTTTCGATGTCGCCTGGCAAGACGCCAAAGGCCGCACGCCTAATACCCTGCAAAATTACAGTGCCTGGTTTAGCCAAGAACTCTCGCCTTTTTGGATTGCACGCCTATCCTACACATACAAACAACGCCAGCAAGATGGCTTGCCGGATGCCACTGCAAACGTCGTCGGACTGACGCTGACTTATAGTTATCCCGGTCTCTGACATTCAGCTGTGTGAGAAATATGACCTCTGAATACGAAATGTCGTTTAACGACTACCTAGCTATCATCAAGCACCACGCCCTGCTGTTGATCGTGAGTTTCGTGGTGATACTGGGCGTGTGCATAGCGGTAGCGATCTCTCTCCCGCCGACCTATGAGTCATCCGGCACGATTCTGGTGGAGTCTCAACAGATTTCGCCAGACTTGGTGGCGGCCAACAACAATACATTTGCCGATGAGCGCATCGAAGTCATTCGCCAGCGCGTGATGACCCGTGAGCATCTGGAAGGGATCATCGCCAAATACAATCTTTTTGCTTCGCAAAGTAGGCAACTGAGCGTTACCGAGAAGATCGAAGAAATGCGCAATGCGATTGTGGTCTCCCTGGTCAGTGCTGCCGTTAAGGGGCGCGGAGAGGTGACGATTGCTTTCCGTCTTTCCTTTGAGCACCGGCAGCCAGAGATTGCGAACAAAGTTGCCAATGAGCTGGTGACGCTGTTTCTGGATGAAAACATCAAGCAGCGCACCGAGCGCGCCAGTGAAACGACAGAGTTCCTGACTCAGGAGGCGGACAAACTCAGGGTGGAACTGGAAGCCCTTGAGAACCGGTTGGCGGACTTCAAGCAGGCACACAGCAACGCGCTGCCCGAGCATCAGGAGCTGCGCATGAATATGTTGACGCGCGCAGAAACCGAGCTTAAAGAGGTCGACCGTGACTACAAAACTGCCCGTGAGGAGTTGCGCTTCAATGAGTTGGAGCTTTCCGCCGCGAATGCCGGGCTATCGACCAAGCCTGGAGCACCCGGTGCGGCAGTTGATAAACCACAGGATCTGGCTAGCCTCAAAGCGGAGTACACCAGGTTGCAGTCGCTGTATACGCAAGCCCACCCCGACGTGCGTGCCGTCAAACGCAAAATTGCTGCACTTAAGGCTGGCAAAGGTGCTGATGGTGCAGCGGCTTCGGTCAATCTGGACATTGCCAAGGCCCAGACACGGATCTCCGCAGCAGAAGCACGTATCAAGTCGCTGGCCGATCAAAAGCAGCAAATACTCGGAAAAATAGCCGAATACGAGGCGCAAATTCTTGAGACGCCGCAAGTCGAGCGCGGCTTGGTCACGGTGATGCGTGACCATGATAACGCTCGAAAAAAATATGAGGAGATTCGCACGAAGGAAATGGGTGCGAAAATTTCCGAAAGCCTGGAGCAGGAAAACAAAGCCGAGCGTTTTGTTCTTCTGGAGTCGCCGCTGATGCCCGAAAAGCCGGTACGGCCGAACCGTAAAAAAGTGGTTGCCATGGGTTTCTTGCTTGCCCCGGTGGGTGCTGGCGCGCTGGTGATGCTTCTCGAGATGATGAGTCAGCGTGTGCGCGGTGCCCAGGCCTTGGCCAGCGTGCTGGGTAGACGCGTATTGGTTTCCATTCCCTACATTCACACCAAGGCTGAACTGGCACGCCGCAGGAAATGGCGAATGCTATTGATCGTCTGTGGAGTCGCGATAATCGCGATCTTTCTGGTGCTCCTGCACTTCCTCTACATGCCTCTGGATCTTCTGATGTTTAAAGCTCTGGGCCGGTTTGCATAAGGAATATAACCATGGAAATAATCAATCTAGATACCGAAAAAGCCGAGCAACAGACCTCGTCAAAAGCCATGACACCGACCGCGCAGTCCACAGGTCTGAATGCTCTCAGTTATGTGCAAACCAAGGTTGTACCTTTGCGACCAGATCACCTTGAGCGCAACCGCATTGTGGCTTACAACAAAAATTCGAATATGGGCGGAGCATTCGATCTACTGCGTACGCAAGTGCTGAAAATCATGGAAGAAAATGGCTGGCGCACGCTCGCCATCACCTCGCCGACTCCGGGGGCAGGCAAGACGGTGTTGGCTATAAACCTGGCGATGAGTATCGCGCATCACACGACCAAGACGGCGTTACTGGTGGACTTCGACTTGCGTCGTCCGAAGGTGGGTGAGTATCTGGGTCTGCCGATGGATAAATCGCTTAATGAATTGTTGGCAGATGAAGCTGAACTGCAAGAAGTACTGGTCAATCCGACCTTGCCGCGCTTTGTGGTCCTGCCGACGCGTGAGCCAATTCCTCTTTCCACCGAGGTGTTGTCATCGCCTGCAGTGAGCCATTTGATTGCTGATCTGCGCGAGCGTTACAACTCACGCATCGTGATTTTCGACTTGCCGCCGTTGTTGAGTTCGGATGATGTGATTAACGTCCTGCCCAGGTTCGACTGCGTCCTGCTCGTTGTCGCTAACGGATTGAACAGCAAGAAAGAGATCGAGGAAAGCCTGCATCATCTTGGGACAGCCAATCTAATTGGCACGGTGCTGAACAAAGCCGAGCCCGAAAACCGCTCTTACTACTAGAGCATCACCCGCAGGAGATCGGCGCTATTGGCTAGCGCCGACGGTCAGTGCCAAGGGTACTTCTGCTCCCAGCTCCAGGCGTGCGTCACTATCTGTTCAAGTGAGCCAAATTGCGGTTGCCAGCCAAGTAATGTGTTGGCCCTGCGGGGATCGGCCACAAGGCGTGGTGGATCGCCCGCGCGACGTGGCGCTTCGCTGACAGTGATAGCCTGGCCGGTCACGTAGCGCGCGGTATCTATCACTTGCTGTACTGAGAAACCTTGACCGTTACCGAGGTTGAACGCCGTGCTTGCACCCCCTGCCAGCAGATAATCCACGGCAAGCGCGTGAGCGGCAACGAGGTCGACAACGTGGACGTAGTCGCGAATGCAAGTGCCGTCAGGCGTGTCGTAATCACGGCCATAGACGGTGATGGTTGCGCGCCGTCCGGAGGCTGCTTGCAAGATCAGGGGCAGCAGGTGGGTTTCCGGTTCATGGCGTTCACCTAACTGTCCTTCAGGGTCTGCTCCGGCGGCGTTGAAGTAGCGCAGGCAGACCGATTTCAGCCCGTATGCGCGGTCGAAATCTTCAAGCATCTGCTCCACCATCCACTTGCTGCGACCATAAGGGTTGATTGCGGCCTTGGGATGCTCCTCGTCGATGGGTACATACACCGGGTCACCGTAGACGGCGGCGGTCGAGGAAAAAATGAAGTTTTTAACCCCGGCGCGAACCATCGCCTGGAGCAGCGTCAGGGTGGCGGCGAAGTTGTTTTGATAGTACTTGGCAGGTTCAGCGACGGATTCGCCCACCTGTATAAAGGAGGCGAAGTGGAACACGGCATCAAAATGGTGTCCCGCAAACAGGGCGTCCAGCGCCTGTTCGTCGGCTATGTCCAGTTCGACCAACGTCCCGCCCCTCAACACGCTGCGATAACCCGTTGAGAAATTGTCTGCCACCACAAGATCGTGACCCGCACTCAGTAGCTGCTTCACCATGTGCGAGCCGATATAACCCGCGCCACCCACCACCAAAAATTTCATCCTGATCTCCGATTTTCCGGGGCACTATCGCTGTGCAAGCTTGCCCTGGGTGACACCTTTTTTCAAAAACAACCAGCTCGAACCCTGCAAGTCGAACTTGATTGTATAACGGCCATCAAGGCAGGTCGCGGGCAGCTTCTTCATTTGCTCCAGAATGCCAAGGGTGAACTGTGCCAAGCCTTGCGACTCGCTACGTTTGGAGCGCCAAAGGAGAGATTATTTTGAACAAGATACCGCGAGAGCGCCAATTGGAGCTACCCTCTGAGGAAGCATATGGGCATCCTGCGAGAATAATAATCAAATGAAAAATCCTGCCAAAATTATCGATTACTCATTAAAAATATTTAAAGCAGAATGGCCAAATTTAGTATTGTGGTCATTTCTGCTATCACCGTTGATTGTTAGAGCGCTAACAAGCTATCAATACTCTAAAATTGATTTATTGGTCTTTTACACCCTTGGTATTTCGATGTTGTGGCTTTTGGCAATTAGATTTATTTCATCCAATCAATTCAAAGTTCACATCATTCTGCTGCCGTTCTATTTGGTTGCAGCTGTTGATCTCTTTTTGGTGTTGAATTTCAACTCGAGATTAACAGCTGCCTATATATTTATTGGCATGACAAACTATCAGGAGGCAAGCGAATTTCTGCCGACCTATTGGCAGCCAATTAGTATCGTTCTGGTGATTTTCATATTTTGCTATGGGGCTGGATTAATCGGCCTGCATAAGCGCGAATTATATAAAAACAAGGGTATTTTTGTTTTGGTTGTTAGCGCCTTGTTAGTGGGCTATGGGGCGTATTTTTATAAAACCGTCAAACTTAATTTTTTCGGGAAATCTGCAGTCATGGATCTCCTTGCAAAAGATCAAAGCACGCCAGTAGGTTATTTATCGCAGATTGCCCTGACTGCAAATTTGTATTTGGGGACGGAGGAGCTTATCAAGCGCCGTCGGGAATCCGGTGTAAAAATAACCAGCCTGTCGAATCAATCCAATATAGAAACCATCGTTTTTGTAATCGGTGAGTCATCACGGCCGCAGAACTGGTCCCTCTACGGCTATAACAAGGAAACAACCCCGAATCTCGGTAAGCAGGCGGGGCTTTTCAAATTTAATCAGATCTGCACGACAGCTCCCTATACCTCGTTTGCGGTTCCTTCAATGCTTAGCCTTGAGCCTATATCGGATTGGGACGCCATTGCGTCAACAAAATCATTGGTGAGTATCTATCGCGCAGCCGGGTACATGACCTATTGGTTGTCTGTGCAGGAGGTTGATAGTTTTGCCGGAATAATTCCACAAATAGCCGCAGAGGCACAATACCGTCAGTATTTTGAGAGAAGCTATGATGGAGCATTGATTTCAGAATATGAAAAAATACTGAATAAAAGCGGTACAGAAAAGAAAGCCATATTCATTCATGTCAAGGGCAGTCATTTCGAGTATTCACGCCGATACCCGGAAAACGTCGATAAATTCAAGCCATCAACAGACAGCTTCAAAGACAAAATTACCGCGGAATATGACAATAGTATTTTGTATACGGACTGGCTATTGAGCACAATTATTGATCGATTGAAGTCAAGCAAAAAACCATCCGTCTTATTTTATTCATCGGATCATGGTGAAAACATGATGGACGACAGTCGAGGGCTCTTGGGTCATGGAATTGGCAATAAATATGATCTTTCGGTTTCGGCATTTATCTGGGCATCCGATAATGTTTCAAGCCAACAATCGCTCAAGCTTTTAAAGTTGAAGGAAAGAGAAAGTCAGAAAATCAGCATATCCTCCTTGCCACATACTCTTTTAAATATCACAGGGGTTTTCACGAGTAAGTACAGAAGTTCGGATGACTTATTAAGTGATGATTTTGTATCGTCGAAATGTCCACATCTGCTCGGCGCAGGCTATGTTCCATCGTTTGATTTTGACGCCCTTTAAATAGCCCTCGCGGAACAACGCCGCAAGGCGTTGTTCCATCAGGTTGAGGTCGGCTGCGCATCGCCTAAGGTTGTGCTTGCGTGACGTCTTTTTTCAAAAACAACCAGTTCGACGCCTGCAAGCCGTCGAACTTGATTGTGTAGCGGCCATCAAGGTAGGTCGCGGGCAGCTTCTTCATTTGCCCCAGAATGCCGTGGGTGAACAGTGTCAAGCCTTTCGGCGCCTGGATGGTTAGCGTGCCCTCGAGGGGCTCAACGTAAAAAGGTATTTTGTCGTCGTCTTGGGGAATGGCGCGGGTGCCTAACGAAATCAGTAAATCCTGCGATCGGCCCAAAGGCGCGTCGTCCAGACTTTGCACCACCACACTGGCGTTGGCAGTCTTCACTTGAACCTTAATGTTGCCCAGGCTGATCGATTCGCCGCCGATCCAGCCCGTAGCGGCCTGGGTACGCGGTGTATTAATGGTGTAGACGCCTTGTTTCCAGTTGCGCTTTAGCTCTCCCGTGTCGGTCGTGGACTCGATGGCATTGGCGTCCAGCAGCGACTGGTCAGGGTCGTGAAATTCCTGTGCATTGCTTGGGATAACGCTCTGTTGCAACCAAGGCAATTCCGGCGTCTGTGGCATCGCGATTTCCAGCTTGCCTTTCTCCATGGCTGTGCGCAGTAGAGCAGAGTTGGCCGGTGTGATCATTTGGTTGAACAGGGTGCCTGGCGTCGGCGCGAAGACGTAGGTCGTTGTTGCTTCGCGAACGTCTGCACGGCGATAAAGCAAGGCGGCGGCGGGCAGGGTGGCCAGCATTGCAGGGTCGTTATAGGCGTGCCAGTTGTTGGCACTCATCCCTTGGCCCCCCAATGGCTCCTGGCTGTAGGCATATTGCATCAGTGCATCCCAGCCTTGGTGGCGGGCGGTGCCGGCGATATAGAGTGGCAGCGAATGGCGGTCTGGTGTCGGGAAGGGCTCATTGTTCCACTCGGTGACGGTCAAGGGTTTGCCGATGACCTGGCCGGCGGCAATCCAATTCACTATGCCGTCGCTGTAGAGCGGGTTTTTCTCTATCTGCCCCGAGCCCCCGTAACTATGGACATCTATTACGTCGCCGGCAGTAAGGGCCGGCAGGGAGTTCAGACCATTGCGGCCCCAGCTACTGGTCGTGGCGATGGGAACCTTCACGCCTATTCCACGCAGGTTTTGAATCATGTCGACGTTGAAACGTCGCTCCAGATCGTTAAGGAACAGCTTGGAGGGGCCTGGCTCCCAGGAGCGCCAGGTCTGGTTTGCAGACAGATTGTGCTGTTTGGCAAAAGCCTCGGCCTCCGCCATGTAGACGCGGTTGTGCTTCGGCACATTCTTGTCTGGCAACAGGGCGTTGCCAAAGTGGTTGGTGACGTCGTTTTCGTTGGTGATCAGTACGGCGGCAATCGCCGGGTCGTCTTTGTAGGCGAGACCGGTATAGCTGTTTACATGGGTCATGTAGGCTTCGGTAAAGCGCTTCATGGCTTTCTGAATGGTGAGATTCACATAGGAATAGCCCTTGAGATAGGTAAAATTCTGTTCTTCTTTTGGCAATTCATCGAAGCCATAAATGTTGTCGTTTTCAGTAAAGACTCGCTGGACGTGCAGATCGAGCCACACATAAATGCCTTCGTCTTTCAGGCACTTGATCCACCAGTCGATTTTTTTCAGCGATTCCGGGCTCAATTGCTGGGTGGTGCTGCGCGTGACCCTGCCGTCGCCAAAGATGTTCGGGAAGACCCATGGCGAGTCATGGTGGTGCAGTCGTACAAGATTGAAGCCCAGTGCCGACAGGCGTTTGGCCTGCAGCTTGATTGCATCGTCTGATGTGAGGAACAGCGTGTAGGCCGAAAGGTTGGTGCCCCAGAAACGCGCCGCTGTGTTGTCGGCAAATAGCAATTGCTCGCCCGAGGCTTTGATGAAGCCGCGCTTGCCTGCAGGTTTTTCCTGAGCGTTGAGAAAGGACAGGTCGACCGGCGAGGTTTTCCAGTCGAGCTTGTCAGTCGGCCAGCTCTTTGGGTCCGACAATCCGAAGCGCTCGGTTGTGGTCGGGCCGACCGCCACATCGCCAGAAACGCTCAAGGTGGCTGTGAAGTCCTGGCGGCCAGGTTTGATCGTGTTCTTGTAGAAAAAAGCACGCACCTCGGATTTACTGCCCGGTTCAAAGTACACACCCGCCAGTGCGGGCTCGAAGCGCATTTCGATGCGTCGTCCTTGTGCATTGCCCCAGGTCCAGCCGCGGTTGTCGGGTAGCAAAGTGGGCTCGCCCATTTCTCCAGCGAAAAGAGCGGGGTCGAATTCGAAGACGATGCCGCCACCTGAAACGCCCGACATCCCGCTGTGTGCATCCAGGGCAAAGGTCCAGGTCAGCTTTTGCTCGTCTTGCTTCTGAATCTGCGCAGTCAAGTCGAAATCCAGCGCTTTGTTTTTGCCTGCAAGGGAGTATCGATAAGGGGTATGTACCTTGAATTCGGTCTGCAAATACGTCCAGTCCCAGTTGCGCCCAAAGAACGAGAATGTCGTAGCAATTACCGGACTGCCACCACGCGCCAGCATTGGCAGGCCATTGCGCTCATCCACACTGACGACCCAGTCCGACGCCCAGGTACGAAACGGCCAAATAGCAAAAAACAGCAGTGGCAGGAGCAGTATCCGGGGGCGACGAAACAACTGGATCATGGGTTCTACCTGAGTTGGAGGTGGGCGCTCGCCGTGACGGCCGTCGAGGTGTGCTTGAGCCTGCGTGCCATCTGAGCGTAGGCGACGCCCAGTCCAGCCACCGACCAATACACCACGGGGATTACCGTGATACTGCTAACGGTAACGATGGTGATCAGGATCCCGGCCAGTGTCGCCAGAAGTGCACGTCCGAGTCGGCGTGCCTCATCGTCTTCGTTGGGGAACGAACGCATCCCCTTGCGGATGCCCTGCAGAACACTGACGAAAAAAACCACGAAAAGCGTCAAACCAATCAAACCGAACGACAGCGCTATGCCGATATAGGTGTTCACGATATCGATGATCCCCTGGCCCTGAATCATGGACTGCATTTCCGGTGTGCTGCGGAAATTGAAAGAACCCAGCCAAGGGTTGCGCTGGATAACGATCACGGCGTTATCAATCAAGCGCTGCCGGTAGGTGATATTTTCCACTTCCACCGTGCCGATAAACGGTAGCAGATCAAGCACTTTTTGCCCGCCCGGTACGACGGCCAGCAAGGGAAGGGCGAGCCCCCCGGCGGCGGCCAGCAGCATCAGGCGTTTAATCGCTTTACGGCCGGTGCCGATGAACACGACGATGATGACGGCTGCACCGATCCAGGGGCCACGCGACAGCGGTGCGAACAGACCACCGGCGAGCAACAGTGCGCCGAGGCTGCGCTGCAATTTGCTACGTACCTCCTCCTGTATGTACAGGTAAAAGCCGATGGCCACGCTGATGACGAAGCCCAGCGCAATGGCCTGGCCGGTAGTGGCGCTGGCGCGTAATGAGCCACCACGGCTCAAGTAGCCGGGATCCCATTGCATGCCCATGGCGTTGACAACCGCGCTGTACAGCTGCCAGCGCTTGGAATATTCGAAGAGACCTATAAGCGACAGCACCATGGCGGCGAGTACAAAACCGAACAGAGCGTCCTTGAAGTCGCTGCGGTTCTTCAGCGCCCGGCTGGCAACGTAGTAAGGCAAAAAAACTTCGAGGAGCAGGTAGAGCATTTGGCGCAAGGTGTCGGTGACGGTGGTTTCGCGCAGCAAAAGCAAACTCGTCAGCAGGAGGTAGGCGGCTAACAGTTTGTCAGGCCAGGTGCGCCCGAAAGGGACCGTGTCGGCGCGCTTGCGCAGAGCCAAAAAAGCCGGAAGCAATACACACAGTGCCAGCAGACGAATATGGTTAAGGACAACAAAATAGTTGATCAGGCCGAAGCCGGGAATTTCCGCCGGGGACGGCGGGATGAGAAACAGCAGCAGGAAAAACAACGCCACGGGATTGCGTTCGTTTTTTCGTGCGAAGGTCAGAATGATCGCGGCAATGCCTGCGTACACCCAGAAACTGTGCGAAACAAATGCCAGTAGCGTCAATACGAACCACAGATTGCGCCGACGAGTGAAATTACGGTCGGGAATCAGGTCTGCTGCTGGTCGACGTGCCATGGCAAAAACGATGCCAGCAAGGACCAGAATGACGATTAACGCGCGGAAGTGCTCAGGCATGGATGATTGGACTTATTGATTGATGAGCGACGACTAGTGGAATGGCCAGACGCGACTATAGTTCCTTTTGAGCCATTGAGTCCGGGGATGATGTTATGTCGTTAGTTGATTTGTCGCCAACGTTGGGCCTTCGTAAGCGAGCGATTTCTGCCGGGGCATGGAATCTGGGGGCGCTGGTTACGTCTCAAGCCTTTCGCTTGGGCGGCAACCTGATAATGGCCCGTCTGCTGATGCCGGAGATGTTCGGCATCATGATGATCGCCATCACCGTTTCTCTGGTTCTGCACATGCTTTCCGATGTCGGCTTGCGCCAGAACATCATCCAGAGCCCGCGGGGCGACGATCCGGTGTTTCTCAATACCATCTGGACCGTGCAGATCGTGCGCGGCTTTATCCTTTTTGCTTCGACACTTCTCCTCGCGGCCCTCGCCTGGTATGCACAGACCATTAATCTGTGGTCGCCCAATTCCACCTACGCCGCACCCGAGTTGCCGCTGGTGTTGGCCGTGACCGGTTTCTCGGCAATCATCGTTGGCTTTCAGTCGACCAAAATCGACCTGGCAGTGCGCGCTTTCCAGCAAAAAAAAGTGGTGCTCACCGAGTTTGGGTCTCAGGTCGTGGGGCTGGTGGTCATGCTGGGCATCGGTTACTTCACCAGGTCCATCTGGTCGCTGGTGATTGCAGGTCTGATCCAATCGATGGTCAACACGCTGTTGGGGCATTTCTGGTTTGAGGGCCCTTCTAACCGTCTGCAGTGGGAGCGTTCTGCGCTCGATGAATTAGTCGGCTTCGGCCGTTGGATACTGTTGTCGTCGGCAGTGGGCGTATTGGCCATGTACGGTGATCGTGTCTGGTTCGGCGGCAGCATGACGCCCGCTGAACTGGGCGTTTACTCCATTGCCGTGCTGATTTTGGGAGCTGTTCAGCTTGCGTTGCAAAAGATAGTCGGGGCCGTGGCCTTGCCGGCCTTCAGTGAGGCCTCAAGAACTAATGACACCGTACGGCTCCACGCTTTGTACTACCGCTTGAAATTGATGCTCGATCTTGCCTGCCTGTTCCTCTGTGGACTGTTCCTGACCGGCAGTCCCCTGCTCATCAGCATCTTGTACGATGAGCGTTACGCTGAGGCCGGCAACATGATGGCCATTCTTTCACTCTCTTTTTTCACCATGCGCTACCTGCTGGCGAATCAGGTCTGGATTGCCTTGGGACTCACCAAGTACCAGGCTATCGATAACATTATTCGCGTGGTCTCGTTGTGGGTGCTGCTGCCTCTGCTGCTGGCGATTGGTGGGGTCAAATATGCGATTTGGGGCGCTGCCCTGTACACGTTCCCTACGCTTATCCTGGTTTTTTATGTCAATTGTCGTCTGGGGCTGTTCAGTCTCAAGCGTGAGCTGGTAGTGCTGCCTATGCTGGCGGTGGGGGCTTTGTGTGGGGAACTATTGACGGATCTTTTTAAATGGCTTTGATCTGATCTGTTTCTCTTGATGTTTCCAAAGCTGTGGCACAGCGTCGCCATTGAGGTATTGATGGCGGTCGCCAAAAAAAATATGGCCTTGATGTGTGGTTGAAATTTCCAACGTAATCTTGATGTCGTGGAGCTTTGAATCATGAGAGAAACTGATTTGAATACCTCTGTGATGGGGCGCAGAGGCTTCCTCCAGGCTTCTGCTTTATTGAGTATTGGAGGGCTCATATTCGGATTTTCCAAAGCCGTTGCCCGGCCTTCTGCTGCTAAATCCGAGTTTGTTGTCATCAACGGATGGGTGCTGCCTGCCCGGCATTTTCGGCAAACACAAGCATGATCAAAGACTACCAATCGCAGAAAGAACTCCGCGACCACTATGACGTCTGCATCATAGGCGGTGGGCCGGCCGGTATTACGCTGGCCTTGCGTTTAGCCGGTAATGGTCGGCGTGTGGTGCTTGTTGAGGGCGGCGGGCACGAGTATTCGCCGGCTTCGCAGAGCCTCTACACGGTCTCATCGTCAGGCCTCGAGGTCTACGCTCATGAAACACGCCTGCGCTTTCTTGGCGGGACCTCCAATCACTGGGCCGGGCGATGCCGTCCATTCGAAAAGTCGGACTTTACCGTAGGCCCTCCGGTGCCCGTGCCCGGTTGGCCCATCGCGTTTTCCGAGATCGAGCGCAATCTGTCGGCGGCCATGGATATTGTCGATCTTCCGCCGCACTCCGGATTCAAGGCTATCAATGCGACTTTGGATGGCACCGACTTTGACGCTGATCGTTTTCTGCTAAGCCCGCCGACGCGATTTGCACAAAAATATGCCAGGGAACTTAATGAGACCGAGGGGCTGGATGTCTTCATCCATTGCAATTGCGTCGATCTTGAATTCGACAGCGAGACCGGCCGCATAACAACGATAGTCGTCTCGGACTACGAGTTGCATCGAGAGCGAGTCACGGCAAAACAATTCATTCTGGCGACAGGCGCGATCGAGAATGCCAGGCACCTGCTCAACAGCGAGTCCCTGGCAGCTGGCGGTATCGTAAGCAAGGATGGTTTCGTCGGTAGATGTTTCATGGAACACCTGAACGTCGAAATGGGAAACTTCATCCTGAAAGACGGGCAGGGTACAGATGCTCGGCAGTACTTCACGACCGATGCGTTCGTGATGCAGCACAAGTCAGGTAAAGGGAATGTGACGGCCACGCTTGTAGCTGAAGTGAAATCCTATGGGCGAATGGCTTCCATCAAGAGCTTTTTCGAGAACCTCGTTTGCGAAGTGGGTGCGGAGCGCAAGGTTGAATTTATTGCCAAGTTCGATTGCCCTGGAGATGGTGTGCTCGGCACGCTGATCGAGCAGTTTCCCAACCCTGATAGCCGCATCTCATTGCTCGACGAGCGAGATGCGTTAGGGATGAGGAAGGTCAAGATTCATTGGGAGCTAACTCCTGCAGACAGGGAAACCGTCAAGTCTATAGGGCTCGAAGTGGCAAAGTGTTTTGCCGACACAGGGCTGGGCTTCGTCAAGTTGGAAGAGTTTGTGTATGACGTCGATTTACCACTGAAGCTCAATCCCCATGCTCATCATATGGGGACCACGCGGATGGCGACTTCGCCTGAGTTTGGTGTGGTCGACGAGAACTGCAAAGTGTTTGGTGTTGAGAATCTTTACGTTGCGGGAAGCAGTGTTTTCGCTACAGGCGGTGCCTGTAACCCCACGATGCCTCTTTTGCAACTCGCTCTAAGGCTGGCAGATTATCTCAACCATCAGATGGGGCCCGGGGTGGGCAGATATTCATGAAGGGGGGAGCATGTGTGGATTATTTGAGTGTTGGATTTTAGGGAAGCGTCTACTCTTAGGGTAGTGGTAATGAAGAATCAGGGTGTATCTAACTCTGGCACAGATGTCTATCGCTGAATTATTGAGGCTGACAGGATGATTGGTCTACTAAAGCGTATTATTGCTCATATTGCAAAAACAACGGGGCATGGGACCTCGCTCTATAAAAAATTCTGTAAGCCGGACGGATATGAATGGGCTAAACATATGGTTCGGTGGGGGGGGCTGCACTCCATCGGTAAAGGCGTATGGATCAATCCTGCTGCCAATATAACTGACCCTTCGCTAGTACGACTCGGAAATAATGTAGGTTTATCTTGTTGCACGCTATTCGGTCACGATGGAATAGTCGGCTTGCTCGAGGTGCGCTATGGTAAAAAACTTGACTCTGTCGGCGCTATCGATATACGTGATAATTGTTTTATCGGCTATGGTTCTATCATCATGCCGCGTGTGACTATTGGTCCTGATTCGATTGTTGCAGCCGGTGCTGTAGTCGTAAAAGATGTTCCGCCTGGAGTAGTGGTTGCGGGTAATCCAGCCAAGGTTATTTGTACAATGGAAGAGGTGTTGGCGAAAGTAGAAGAGCGTAGCGCCACTTATCCGTGGATTGACCTTATCAGGCAGCGCAGTGGTGTATACGACCCGGCACTTGAACCGAAGCTTATAGCAATGAGAGCGCAACACTTTTTTGGCGAGCAACCCAATGGTTAGCGCTCCCCTTGACGTGTTGGTAGTTAATTACAATACAGCGGCGCTGTTGCAACCGATGTTTAATGCGTTACGCCAGTCAAATAGTGTGGATCACACGCGCTATTTAGTGGTGGATAATGCCTCTGCCGATAATTCGCTGGAGTGTATGGCAACTATTTGTCCAGAGGCATTGCAACTGGCCAATGAAAACAATGTTGGCTTTGGGCGTGCCAATAATCAATTGGTTGAACACCTGCAGGGCAAGTATGCGTTGCTTCTCAATACCGACGCCTTTGTTGCTGCGGATACCCTGAGCAAGACCCTCGAGTACATGGAGACTCATCCCGATTGCGGTGTCCTCGGCGTTCGGTTGGTGGGACGAGAGGGAGATTTACAGCCCTCCTGTCGCTATTTTCCAACGCCGTTGAATGTCTTCCTTTCGCATACAGGGCTTGAACGCTTTTTCCCTATGGTGAAAAGAGTCGACGACATGGCCTGGGATCATGCTTCGGTGCGTGAGTGCGACTGGGTGCCCGGGTGCTATTACCTGATCCGCCGTGAAGTCATCGACCAGGTTGGCTTGTTCGACCCGCGCTACTTCCTTTACTTCGAGGAGATAGATCACTGCAAACGCGTTAAACAGGCGGGCTGGAAGGTGGTTTATTACCCGCATACCACGGTGGTGCATATCGGCGGTGAAAGTGCCAAGTCTGTTGACAAGCTCAATGCGGTTGGTCGCCAGCTACCCACGTTACAAATCGAAAGTGAGCTTTTGTACTTCCGCAAGCACCATGGTCTGCCTGGTTTGGCCTCACATATGCTACTGGTGAGTTTGGGTGATCTGATTTTGGCGCTCAAGGCGCTATTGAAAGGCCGCGGTCTGGCCGCTTTAGGGGCGTGTTGGCAGCATACTCGTGTGACCTGGGCGTTGCTGCGTGATACCAAATTCGCTAGCCAACCAACACGGTAGAGCCAGTTATGTTCGAAAACATACGTGCGGACTTGCGTGCATACGCCGGAGACTGGGGGGCTCAGGGGTTTTGGGTGATGGTGGTTTATCGCTTTGGGCGCTGGCGTTACTGTGTGCGACCGGCACTGTTACGTAAGGTGTTCTCCTTTATATACAAAGTACTCTTCAAACTGGTGCAGATTGTCACGGGTATCGAGCTGCCGTGTGAAGTTGTAGTCGGGCGCAACTTCGTTATCGATCACTTCGGCGGAATCGTGATCAGTGGCTATGCGCAGTTCGGCGATGATTGCCGTATTCGCAATGGCGTCGTCGTGGGCCTCAAGAATGTGAGTGAGCCGATTGCTCCGGTGATGGGTAACAATGTTGATATCGGTGCGGGGGCCAAGGTGCTGGGCAATATCCGCATTGGTAACAATGTCGTGATTGGTGCCAATGCCGTGGTGCTGATCGATGTACCGGACGACTCGGTGGCAGTGGGCGTGCCTGCGACTATCAAGAAAAGGAAGTACGCAGAATCGAGGGTATTCTCATGAACCACCCGATGGATTACTTCAATCGCGTCGCTGAGTGAACGTCATGGCTATGGGTATTGGTGTCGTTGTTATCGGTCGCAACGAAGGCCTGCGGCTTGAGCGTTGTCTGATTTCTCTCGTCGGTTCGGCGGAGAAGGTTGTTTATGTCGACTCTGGGTCAACGGACGGTTCAGTGCACGTGGCACTGAGGCTTGGGGTCGAGGTGGTCGAGTTGGACATGACGATTCCCTTTACGGCTGCGCGTGCGCGCAACGAAGGATTTGCCTGCATACAACGCTTATTGCCGGCGATGCGTTATGTGCAGTTCGTCGACGGTGATTGTGAGGTTGTTGGTGGTTGGCTGCCCCAGGCGCAGGCCTTTCTTGATACGCATCCTGACGTCGCGGTGGTCTGTGGACGGCGCCGTGAACGTTTTCCGCAGCACTCGGTTTACAACTTACTGTGTGATTTCGAATGGGATACGCCGCTAGGTGAGGCCAAGGCATGTGGTGGAGATGCGCTGATGCGGGCTGACGCCTTCGCCGAGGCGTCCGGGTTTCGACCGAGCCTTATTGCCGGGGAAGAGCCTGAATTGTGCGTGCGTCTGCGTGGGAATGGTTGGAAGGTCTGGCGTCTGGGCGAGGAAATGACCTTGCACGATGCAACCATGACCCGGTTCGGCCAATGGTGGCAGCGTACCCTGCGCGGTGGTTATGCCTTTGCCGAGGGCGCATTTTTACATGGGGCTGCACCGGAGCAACATTGGTTGCGTGAGTCGCGCCGTGTCTGGTTCTGGGGATTAGGTGTCCCGCTGGCGACTGTTATCGCGAGTTTGGTGTTGGGATGGTTTGGGCTGCTTGTGCTGCTGGTCTATCCATTGCAGGTCGTGCGCCTCGCCCGTGGGGGCGACAGATCCACGCGCGAAAACTGGCTGCGGGCTTTCTTTCTCGTGCTGGGGAAGTTTCCCGAAATGCTGGGGCAAGTCAAGTTTCTACTGAACAGATTCGGTGCCGGCAAGACGGCGTTGATCGAATACAAGTGAGACTTATATGAATAATTGGGTGATATTAAAAAGCGTGTTTTTTTTGCATGCAGGATATTCCTTAAGGGCATTGAATAATAAGTTTAAAATGCTGGTTTTAGTTGCAAAAAACTGGTCCGAGCTAAAGTTGTTTTGCGGGCGGATGTCGAGCGCTCTGGGCAAGTCCGGTGTTGAAAAGTTAGGCGGGGATTGTGTGGGCGTTGTTCATTGGCCATACATCAGTAGAAACTGGAGCCCCAAGAATAAACTTAGCGTGTTGGCCTCGCATTACGAAGTGGTTACCAAAAGCTGTCCGCAGCTATTGCTGTTGGGGCGAAATGACAGTTTGCTGCTGAGTGATTTGTCGGAGTTTGCGGCTGGCTGTTCCCTGGTGCTGGATCGTCCCTTCTGGTTTATGCGCGAAGGGGAGTTGGTGTTGAACTTGTTTCAGGGTGATCTGCGTATTGCATCAATAGCTTTCACATTGTGTCGCACGGACACCGAGTTATGTATTTTTATCGGTGCCGTTCAAGGGATACATAAAGGCGTTGAGAGTGAACTGTCGTTGAGTATCTACAGGGGCCTGACAAAAGACTTTGAAGGCCTTCGGCCAAGAAGCTTTCTGATCGAAGTTATTAAATACATTGCCATCAATATCGGTGTTGAAAAAATTTATGCGGTAGGGGATGGGTATCGCCACCATCGTCATCCGTATTTTGGCGCTCACAAAGCTCTAGAACTGGCGGCAAATTATGATGTGATCTGGTTAGAGCATGGAGCGACTCCATCAGAGCGCGAAGATTTTTTCGAGATTCCCATGATTCTGTCCAGGAAGCCGCTCGACAGTATTGCTTCAAAAAAACGTGCCATGTACCGCAGGCGCTATGAGCTGCTGGATGACACCTTTAAAAAGATAGACAATGTGTTGATAGGTAGTTATAGCAGCTGTCGTGTGGCAAGTTGACGTTCCTGATACCTGTACTACTGTGGGATTGCTTGCAGTAATAATCCACCGCAACGACAACTAAGTCTGGTTCCTATGCGTATCGCTTATTTCATCAATCAATACCCCAAAGTCAGCCATAGCTTCATTCGTCGCGAGATTTTGGCGTTGGAACGGCAGGGGTTTGTGGTGCAGCGCATTGCCCTGCGTGGCTGGGATGCCGAATTGGTGGATGCCGAGGACGTGTCCGAACGCGATAAAACCCAGTATGTGCTGCAGGGCGGAGTCAAAGAGCTGTTAGTGCCTGTGCTGCAGGTGCTGCGCGCCCAGCCGCGACGCTTTTTTTCGGCGCTGTGGCTGGCGCTACGCATGGGCCAGCGTGCCGATCGCCCCTGGCCATACCATTTGGTTTATTTATCCGAGGCGTGTCGCGTGCTGACCTGGTTGCAGGCGTTTGGGGCGGAGCATGTGCATGCGCATTTCGGCACCAACTCAACCGAGGTGGTGATGCTTGCCAATGTACTCGGTGGGCCAGCGTACAGTTTTACCGTGCACGGGCCGGAAGAGTTCGACAAACCGCAGTTTATTCATTTGGGCGAAAAAGTTCGGCGCGCAGCTTTTGTCGCGGCGATCAGCTCTTATGGGCGTAGCCAGCTGTTTCGCTGGGTGGCTCATGCGCACTGGCCAAGGGTAAAGGTGGTGCACTGTGGGCTGGAGCGGGCGTTTCACGACGTGCCGGCCGTTGCCGTGCCATTCGCGCCGCGGTTGGTTTGCGTAGGTCGTTTGTGTGAGCAGAAGGGTCAGCTTTTGCTGCTTGAGGCCGCCCGCATTCTGGCAGCACAAGAGGTGGAGTTCGAGATAGTACTGGCCGGCGATGGAGAAATGCGCGCGGAAATCGAAGCCTTGATTGCACTGCATGGCTTGCAGGCGCGGGTGCGAATTACCGGCTGGATCAGCAGCGAACAGGTGCGGGCGGAAATTCTGGCGGCGCGGGCCATGGTGTTGCCGAGCTTCGCCGAGGGGTTGCCGGTGGTCATCATGGAAGCCATGGCGTTGCGCCGGCCTGTATTGACGAGCTATGTGGCAGGGATTCCCGAGTTAGTGCAACAGGGTGTGAACGGTTGGTTGTTTCCCGCTGGAGCCGTGGATGAGTTGGCGGCGGCACTGGCGGACTGCCTCGCGCAACCTGTCGAGGTTTTGCAGCGGATGGGTGAGGCGGCTTATCAGAGAGTGCTGGAGCGACACGATATCGATACCGAAGCGGCCAAATTGGCTGAATTGTTTAAGGCGCAAGCATGATCACCTTACTAAATTGGCTGTTCAGTGCACTGCTGGTACTCATCCTCCTGCCGGTGTTGGTGCTGTTTGTGCAGGTGCTGATGGCCTGCGTGCCTGCACGGCCGCGCTCGTCGGCGCAAGGATCGCGACCGCAGGTGGCGGTGTTGATACCGGCACACAATGAATCCTCGATCATCGTCGCGACGTTAAATAGCATTCGGCCGCAGTTGCTTTTGGGTGATCGCCTGTTGGTGGTGGCGGATAACTGTTCTGACGACACCGCGGCGCTGGCCCGCACGGCGGGCGCCGAGGTGGTGGAGCGCAGCAATGATCAGCAGCGTGGCAAGGGTTATGCGCTGGACTGCGGGGTGCGTCATTTGGCGAGCGATGCGCCGGACGTCATGATTGTTGTCGATGCGGATTGCCAAGTGGCCGAGGGTTCTATTGAGCGTTTGGCAATCTGTTGCATCGACTCAGGGCGACCAGCACAAGCACTTAATTTAATGCGTGCTCCAGCAGGTTCCGGGCTAAAAGTGCGGCTTGCCGAGTTTGCCTGGTGTGTGAAGAATCGGGTACGGCCGCAGGGTTGGACCCGGCTTGGTTTGCCCTGTCAGTTAATGGGCACGGGAATGGCTTTCGTCTGGCGGGATCTGACGTCGATCAATTTAGCAAGTGGCCACATCGTTGAAGATTTGAAGATGGGCCTGGATTTATGCCGAAGCGGCAAGCCGCCTTTGTTCTGCCCCGATGCTCTGGTAACCAGTTATTTTCCGCGTAGCGATGAAGGCTTAACTACCCAGCGTACGCGCTGGGAACATGGTCACCTAGGGGTGATCCTTGGGGATACGCCAAAGTTGCTGGTGGAGTCGATTGGCCAGCGTAACTGGAGTCTGCTGGCGATGACGCTGGATTTGCTGGTCCCTCCGTTAGCCTTATTGACGTTGGCCTTGGGGGCGGTATTTGGTCTGGCATGGTTGGTATTTATTCTGTCCGGAGCTTTGGCGCCAGCCTTGATAGCTTCATGCGGGGTGGCAATATTGGGTGTGACTATCTTGCTGGCATGGAGCCAATTTGGTCGCGGGATTATTTCTTTTTCAGCCTTGTTGTATGCGCCGTTCTACGCGGTGAAGAAAATCCGTCTGTATCTCGGATTTTTGCTTAAGCGCCAGGTTGAATGGGTGCGTTCGAAGCGAGATGACAACTAATGCGTGCTTTATCCTGGCAGCACAGCTGGCAAACGATTACCCAGAAACTCAGGGTGATTAGCGATGTTGATGACGAGCAAGCATTGATTGATGCGTTATCCAGACCTGACGTGACGACAGTGCTCGGGTTCGCGAATGCCCATGCCATGAATCTGGTGGCGTCCAATACCGACTACTTTAACGCGCTGCTGGCTGCGGACGTGTTATTGCGGGATGGCTCCGGCATGGCCATCCTGTTTCGTCGCCTCGGCTTGGCGCCTGGGCTAAATATGAACGGCACCGATTTCATCCCCAAATTACTGGCCGCGTTCAAGGGGCGACGCGTGGCTTTCTGGGGTACTGAAGAGCCCTTTCTAGCCAATGCAGTACAGCGTAGCGAAGCGCTATTTGGGGTCAATGTAGTCTCTGCTCACCATGGTTTCGCGCCAGTGGATGCTTACATAAACCTTGCCCGGCAGTTTCAGCCGGAACTGGTTGTGTTGGGTATGGGCATGCCCAAGCAAGAAGCCGTTGCTGCCAGGTTAGCCGACAGTGGCGTGCCCTGTCTGGTCGTGTGCGGAGGGGCGATTCTGGATTTTCTCGGCCGCAAGGTGACTCGTGCTCCGCAATGGGTGCGTCGTCTCGGTTGTGAGTGGCTGTTCAGGCTAATAGGTGAGCCAAAGCGATTATTCAGTCGCTATGTGGTGGGTAATCCGATGTTCTTGTTACGCACGTTGATCTACAGGGATTCCTGACATTACAGGAATTTGACACTTGGCTGGACTTCCCAGCGTCATAAAAAACACGGCTGAAATATCTTGCAAAACCCCGACTTAGCACCTTTACTCATGTTGAATTTATCGACTTGACGGGTGTGTTCGAGGTTGTTTTCTTCATTGAGATTGGCGTCAACGAAATGGTGTCGAACAATCTTGATTTCAGGGAGGGAGTAGCGAGTTTTTCTCAAGAAGGAAAGGTGACGTGTTCAAAATAGAGGGCGGTTTGTATCGGTGCTGTAATTAGGACTCATCACATATTTTGAAGAAAAGTGCTCAGCTTTCGAGCGCTAATTTCAAATATTTAGTTTGTTGGTTTGTAAACTAAAATGCCCCTTCCTTGAATTGTGCTAATAACCAAATGAAAGAATATATAGCAGAATTATTGCGTAAGCTAATATCTCCTTCGATGCGATTTGAGCTAAGAAAAGCTGTCGCTTGGTTGCGGGATATAGGTGGGCGAGCCTGTTTTTGGCGCTGGGAAATTGTCAGATTCCGACTGCGGGAAGATAGCCCTTACGACATCCTTTATGTGGGCAGGAAATCACAACGGGAATTTGTGAAGGTTCTCATGGGCGCTGACGCTCACGTGGCGGATAGCACGTTAAAACTAGATAACTCCAGCCGGACGGTGTTGATCAGCGAAATACCGACTTTGGGGGCATTGTATGTGCCTCAATATTTGAGTGCTGTCGTGCCGCTGAGCAGGTCAATTGACGATATCACCGCCAGATACAACACCGAGTTACGTCGAAATCTGCGCAAAAACCGGCTGCGCTACCGTATGAAACAGGCGTTGAACGATGACGAAATCGACATCGCAGATCGGGAAATGCTTAAACCTTATGCCAGCGCAAGGCATGGCGCAGCCGCCTCCCAAATTGAATCGCATGAGGTTCAAAGGGTGGCAAAAAATGCCGGGCGGCTCGATTTAGTACTGTTGGAGGATGAGATTGTTGCATGTCATCTTGGGTGTGTAATTACCCGGGCAGGGAAGCGCTACTGGAGTACGGTCCGTTTCGGTTATCCCGACGCTGTATTTTCAGATGCTAAAAAGTTACGTGAAGTTAACTCAATTACTACGTTCATGGCACTTGAGTGGGCGATAGAAAACGGTTTTGACTATTATGATATCGGAACTTGCCTGGCACGCCCGGACGATGGGCTTCTTGAGTGGAAAAGAAGGCGTGGAGGTGATGTTGATACGCTGGGCAATGACGGCTATTTATTTGTTCGACTCCCCAAAGTGGGCGCAGCGCAATTTCTTTGGGAGACGCCGCTATTTGCTGTCGAAGGCAAGAAGTTGACACTTCACCTTGGGTTGCCGGACGGTCCGAGTGATGAGGACGTCGCTAATCGATATCGCGAAATGGGTTTTGGCGGACTGTTCAAAATATATATCCATTGTTCCAGAACTCCGGGAGAAACGCTTCTCGACACGTTGCGTGGTCGCTACGCTCATCTGAAGTCGCCCCCTGTCCTGGAAGGTATCGTATCCACTTGAACAGGTTGCTGATTTTAAAGAAGAGCAGTTTTGGCCATGAAGGCTGTTTCTGTGTAATCACACTGGGATGGGGGTGCATATGTCGGAATTCAATGCATTGACGAGTGACGGCCCATCAAAGTGGAGCCTTGCTGCGTATAAACACATGTTTAACACACGGCTCACACGCAAACCGTCGTTAACCCTGCAAAGCCAAGCCGTGAAAACCTGGGAAATTGCTCCAGGCGAGATCTCAAATGCTCCGCCGGCTTTTTTCCTTCCCAACCAGCTCGAACGTGTGACGGGATGGGCAGGGGAGCTTTTTTATCCTTACGAACATCCCCGTCGCACAATGGAAGGCATCGGTAGTGTTGAGCATGGCGCAACACGAGGCTACCTGCTTAAAGATGTCTGGTTAATTGATGGCGCTCTTTACAAAGGTAATGCCAAAGCATCGTTGTCGCCTAGATCAGGATGGCTACCAAAGATTCGCGTAGAAAACGAAATTGATCGCGGGGCATTGTATTGCACGGCGGGGGGGAATAAATGGTTTGGCTCGTGGTTAATGGATGATTGTATAACCTATCCAATGGCATGTGAGGAGGGCGTTCCGGTGACCACGGCAGCGTCTGCCAACCTTGTTTCCACTGTCACGACCGGCATACTTCATGCCCCCGGCTATGAGGACTGGCTTGGCATGACACCGGTCCGTTTACGTAATGCATTTTTTCGTGAACTCGTGATCTTTGACGATCTATGTCAAAACAGAAATAAGCATTTGCGTTTTCGTGCGATGGGGGAAAAGTTGCTTTCACACGTAAACGTTTGCTCTCACCCTGGCGTGTTCATTCTGCGAGGTGGCACGGGTGAATTGCGATTGTTACGCAATGAAATGGAGCTTGCCGAGCGCCTGCGTGATAGCAGAGGGTTTCGTATTATCGATCCTGCGAAATCTGACGTGCCGACCATCGTGGCGGCCTGTGCCGGCGCAAGAATCGTGGTAGGGATTGAGGGGAGCCATCTTATACATGGCGTTAATGTGCTGCAGCCAGGTGGTTCGCTGCTGGTATTGCAGCCCCCGAATCGTTTCCTCTGTTTTTTCAAATATCTAACGGATCGCGATCACCAAAACTTCGGTTTTGTGGTCGGTACACCAGAGGGGAATGGTTTTAGTATCGACCCTGATGAGGTTGAGCGTACGCTGGATTTATTTCCGTCATGATCGCTTCTTGGGGTTTCTTGAGGCCGTGGTCGAGTGAGTGTCACATAGGTTTATAAAGGGGGTGTTTGCTGGGGTTAAGTGCAACAACGATATTGAATTCATACCGGGGCAGCATGCGACCCCGGTGTTCTGGATAATGTCAGGCTAGTAGGCATGTTTGCCAGAGAAGGCAAACACAGTTCGTACAAGAATGACGAAATCGAGCCATAGCGACCAGTTGTTGATGTACTCGATGTCCGAGTCAACGCGTCGGATCATCTGCTCTATATCCCTCGTTTCACCACGATAGCCACGTACCTGAGCCAGGCCTGTGATGCCCGGTTTAATGTTGTGACGCGCAAAGTAGCCCGAGACGTCAGGCGAGTACTGCACATCGTGTTGAATAGCGTGCGGGCGAGGCCCCACCAGAGACATTTCCCCCATCAAAACGTTGAACAACTGCGGTAGCTCATCGAGGCTGGTCCGGCGAATAAAGGCGCCAACCCTGGTCATGCGCGGGTCATTCTTTTGCGCCTGCTTGACGATGCCGTCTTCCGGCTGATGGACGACCATGCTTCTGAACTTCCAGATCCTAAAAGCTTCTCCACTCCACCCCATACGCTGCTGACGAAAGAATATGGGGCCGGGGCTATCGAGCTTGATCGCAATGGCGACGGCTGCCAGGAAGGGGGTTGCAAGAACCAAAATGAGAAAGGCCCCGACTTTGTCCTCGAGATTCTTCAGAAACAGACGCATCCCCATCAGCGGAGTTTCAGACAAGGTCAGCACGGGAATGCCGGCAATTTCGCGAACACTGTGGTTGATCAGGCGCAACGAGAAAATGTCAGGCACCCAGTTAACAGAGATGTGTTTATCGAACAGCTTTAAATAAACATCCTGGATGATCTCTGAGCCACCCAGAGGGGTCACGAAATAGACGGTTCGAATGGCATGTTTAACAACTAACTCATCAAGGTCGGAGATATCGCCCAGTATCGACAGACGTTGCGCGCCTTCCAGACTTTCCTTTCCCCGATCATCGTTCGCGCCGATCAACACACAGCCGACTATGCGCTCACCGAGCCAGGGATTATTGCTGATTTTCTTGTGAAGATAGCTAGCCAGTTCGCCCGAGCCAATGATGAGCGAGTTTTCCAATTGAGTCGGGTGGGTCAAAAACTTCTTTTGCATCTCGCGTGTCGCGAGGTGCAAAAGCAACTGAGCAAAATATCCAACAACAAATAACTGCCCGACCAATAAGCGCGAGTACTGTTCGCTTTGCTTGGTAAGAAAGGCCATGGCAACGAGAAAGCCAAACGTGGCTGTCCACGCTTTCAAAAGCTTGAAGGCTTTGACGGTAAAACCAACGTTGCTGCGGTAAATAGCATAGTGGTCGTACACGACGGCCAGCGCCCCCAGCAGCAACAGGAGCAGGATGACATAGGACTGCGTTATGAAGCCGATATGATAATTGATCAAAAACCACGCAACACCGGTCACCGCAACACAATCGAGACCAGCCTGAATAACGATACTGGTACTGCTTCTTCGCTGGAGAACGGAACGGGTACTGTTGGGCTCAAATATCATATTTAGACCTCATGTCTGCTGCCCCTCGCGCTCGATGATGACGCGATTCAGTTCATGCTGCCCTCGCTTGAGGGCGTTGGCGTCACCGCGATTAGCCACCCACCTTCACTTTAGCAGTACTGTGAAATCATTCACGGAATCTGCGAAGTTCTGCGTAGTTTAGTAGAACCGGGCCTGAAAAAATGAAGCCCATCGAGATGTCAGACCGGTCTGCCCCAGGGCCGTCTGCGGTGTCTGCAGCAAGGTCGTGCCTGGTCAGTAATAGGGTATGGGTTGCGAGTTTGGTCGCGCAGTGATCGAGGCTTACACCGAGCTGAAATTTGTGTGCATTGCGCACTGATTCCATCGCGGTAAAACGAGACGGCGCCCACAATGGGCGCTGTCTTCGTTTGGGCCGATCAGACGCGTTCGAACAACACGGCGATGCCTTGGCCGCCGCCGATGCACATGGTTGCCAGGGCATAACGACCCTGAACACGGTGCAATTCGTGAATGGCTTTAGTGGCAATGATCGCACCGGTCGCGCCCACCGGGTGGCCCAGAGAAATCCCCGAACCGTTCGGGTTGACCTTCTCCGGGTCGAAGCCCAGTTCCTGCGCCACGGCACACGCTTGGGCAGCGAATGCTTCGTTGGACTCGATGACATCCAGGTCGGCAACGGTCAGGCCGGCGCGTTTGAGGACCAGGCGGGTGGCGGGAATCGGTCCCAACCCCATCAGCTCTGGCTCCACCCCGGCATGGGCGTAACCGACCAGTCGTGCGATGGGTTTGAGGCCTTGGTCGAGAACCATCTGACCCGTGGCCATGATCAGTGCTCCGGCACCGTCATTGAGACCCGACGCGTTGCCGGCGGTGACGCTGCCGTCTTTTTTGAAGGCTGGTTTCATCTTGCCCAATTGCTCGGCATTAACCTCCGCGCGGACATGCTCGTCCGTCGCAAACGTCACGGTGCCTTTGCGGGACGCCACTTCGATCGGCACGATCTGGTCGGTAAACCGCCCTTCGGCAATCGCCCGGGCCGCCCGTTGCTGGCTGAGCAGCGCCAACTCATCCTGAGCCTGACGAGTGATGCCATAGCGCTCGGCGATGTTTTCCGCAGTAATGCCCATGTGGAAACCGCCAAACGGGTCTTGCAGAGCGCCGAGCACGTAGTCGATGGCTTGCATATCGCCCATGCGTGCGCCCCAGCGTGCCTGCGGCAACAGATAGGCTCCGCGGCTCATGGATTCGACGCCACCCGCCAGCGCAGCGCCTGCGTCTCCCAACATCAAACTTTGTGCTGCACTGACAATGGCCTGCAAGCCAGAACCGCAGAGGCGATTGACGTTGAAGGCGGGCGTCTCTTTCGGCAGGCCGGCATTCATCGCCACGGCACGAGAGATGTAGGCGTCACGTGCTTCCGTCGGGATCACATGCCCCATCACCACGTGACCGATGTGTTCAGGTGCCAGCCCCGAACGTTCAATGGCGGCACGGCAAACGTCAGTGGCCAATTGAATGGGCGGCACATCTTTGAGCGAGCCGCCAAAGCTGCCGATGGCCGAGCGGACGGCGCTGATAACAAAAATGTCGGATGGGTTCATGCGGGTTCCCCTGGAACAGCTCTGGATTCAAGTGTGCTTTTGCACTGTTATATGGGGGTGAGTCTAGACACCGTGATGATTTTGGCCTATGCCAAAACTGCTCAAGGGGGGTGGCGTTTTTGGCCATTTCAGTTGAAGTCGCTTTTTAATCCGTCTGATCCGGTCAAAAGCGCAGAAAAGAAAAAAGCCCGGTACGCGTCCGGGCTTTGTAATTCAGGTCTTTGTCAGGCGCACGTTTGGTCTTGCTTGTGCCATCCATCTTCAAACTGAAGGTTGAGCTTATGAAGCTCATGATCCAGTTCGTTGATCGAGTTAATGGCGGCCATCAGCTCCGCCTCGCCAGTCTTGGCTTCCAGGTAAAGCCCGCGCAGGTAGCGATCATTTACAGTCGGAATCTTGTCAGTCTTTTCCCAGATCGCCACCGCTTGGGAGGTCAGCCCGACAATACTGGCCAGCCTTTCTTGAGACAAACCCAGCTCTTTACGCAGGAACCGAAACTCTGCACCGGTCAGAGCTGCCGGTTTTTGCGCAATCGTCTTGCCGATAAAGTCGTGAAGGCCCTCAACATCCGTGATAGCAACCGACTCGCCATAGGCAGTCTCTTTCACCCTGTAGCCGTTGCTAAGCCAGACGTTCGGTAGCCCGCTTTCAACGTAGTGGTACATCAAATTATCTCTCCCTTTGCATCGTGGTCACTATGACGAGATATCTCCCGTCTTCGTCGACATCGATTGCGCCGACAATTTAGAGGGGTGACCCAGCCCTGAACCATGAAATAGTGAATCTCCAATCGCCCCCGGGTGCTTGATAGGGGCCATCAGTGATCTGTCCTCTGCAGAGGCAATCCTTTACGTCAGGCATGGATATCTCTCGCTCAATCATGCGAGACCGTGAGTGCTTAGAGTAAAAGACACGCTCAGATCTATGCGAAAGCTCCCTAATGATTTCCAAGGCTTTCTTTTTGGGCAGCGGAAACGGCAGTAGGTCGCTCATGATTATCTATAGTATTTATAGGTCGCGACAGACTAAAGCTCAAGCACCGATTGTCAAAGCAGGGAAATAAAATGAGACATGTAGCGGAGCAGCGACGGGTAGATTCAGTTCATACGACAGGCCGGTCCGGCATCATTCGTCCACCGCGCCCGCTGTGAATCAATTTGAGTTGGAACGGGTTGTCGATTTTCAGCCGCAGACGCCGCACCGCGACATCCACGACGTCGGTGTCACTGTCGAAATTCATGTCCCAGACTCGCGAAGCGATCATCGAGCGCGACAGAACCTGCCCCTGGTGCGTGGCGAACAGATGCAGCAGGGCGAACTCCTTGTTGGTGAAGGAAATCCGCACGCCGGCGCGGGTGACGCGGCGTTTGAGCACGTCGATTTGCAGGTCGGCGACTTGCAACTGTTCTTCTTCCCGGGTGGGACCGCGTCGGGTCAGGGTACGCAGACGCGCCACCAGTTCGGCGAAGGAAAACGGTTTGATCAGGTAATCGTCGGCATCCGGCCGAGTTCCTGCAGGCCGTTGAGCAGGTAGTTACCGGCCTTGGGTTCGTCTTCGACTACGAGGTTGTTCATGGGGATTTGCCTGGTTCGGTGTCAGCAACAACATACATGTCGCGGCGGCGGGCTACAGAGGTCAGCCAGTGGCGCCAGTGTAGCCCGATCCTCTGTGAGTGCAGGCGTGTGATCAATTATCGCCAATGCAGCCCATGCCCTGGACCTGGTAATCCAGCACGTGCTTGCGACCCTGATGGTCGAGGTAAATCAGCTGCGTGGGGACGATGCCGCAATCTTGCGAGATGATATTGCTGGACAGGTCTTTGGCGATATCCAGGTTGACGAAGAAACCGGTCTTGTCGTGGATGACAGGTTCGACGGGCTGGGTGCCGGCAAACGCCGAACCGGTGGCGAGGAGAGCAGCAAAACCGAGGATTAACATTTTCATGATGATTCCCTCTATTCAGGGGCGGGTTGGCTGCCGATGGGTTGCCTGGCAGTGAATTCAGGTTAACCAGGCGATCCGCACAGCCGACCCACAGTTGAATGACAATTGTGTGATGAAACGGCGCCGACGTTACGGTTGGCGACCGGCGGCTTCGAGGATCAGGTCGGCGATTTTTTTGGAGTGAGAGACCAAAGACAGGTGGCTCGACGGCAGCTCGAAACTCAATGACAAGTTTGTAATGCACGGCGCGCCTGTCTGTATGCCTGCCGTATGTCGGGAGCGAGGAACGCCACCCATGAAAAAACTTCAAAGCGAAGAGTGTCTTTGGGAGTTTGAGCATGAGTGATGATCAAAAGAGCGAAGCCCTGGCGGCCTGGTATCAGCTCCTGAAAGTGCCCGAAATCCGGATGGATGCCGAAGAGCAATATGACGAGTTGCTCAAGGCTGCCGATGAGATGGAGCGCACCGGACTCATCAACAGCGTTGAATGGCGCAAGCTGGTTCAAGAGGCGAGCGCTGCTTTTGCCAATGCGACACAAGGGTTGGGGCGCGGAACGTAGTGTTCAAACCCTGGTGGTCAAACTTCGCCTGCTGGCTGTTCGGCCTGTTGGGCAAACTACTGCATGATCAGCGAAGAGGCTGGATGAGCGGCGGCGGAAGGTTGCAGGTTCAAGGCTTAAATGCCGCGGGTCTTCAAGGGGTGGCCGAACGGAACGACCAGCACGCCTCGTTCAAGTGATTCGCCTGCCAGGGTCAGGTCAGTCATGGCGACCCCCAGTCCTCGCGCCGCCGCATCAAACACGCCGTGATTGAACATGCGCGTCAATAACATTTCCCTGGCGGTCGTGCTGGCGACGTTGTCGGCTGCCACTTACACTGACGAAGTCGTCAATATTTCAAACTGGAACGGCTACATCGCCGACGACACCTTGACCACGTTCACCAAGGAAACGGGGGTCAAGGCAACGTACGACATTCACGACAGCAACGAAGTGCTCGAATCCAGGTTGATGACCGGCAACACCGGCTATGACGTGGTGAGCCCTTCGAAC
This sequence comes from Pseudomonas sp. ANT_J28, assembly GCF_008370005.1. NCBI lineage: Bacteria > Pseudomonadati > Pseudomonadota > Gammaproteobacteria > Pseudomonadales > Pseudomonadaceae > Pseudomonas > Pseudomonas sp. ANT_J28. The sequence goes on along the minus strand of NZ_VOBM01000014.1, from coordinate 84,515 downwards.
CATTTTCTGTACCGATTGATAAAGGCCGGGGCGGTTCAGAAACTCGATAAAAGCCAGCTGTCCAACTGAAAAAACCTTGATCCGGCACTGATGAAAAAACTCGAGGATCAATGATCCGGGCAATCAATACGGTTATCCGTACATGTGGGGCACGGCGGGTATTGGCTACAACGTCGAGAAGATCAAGGCGATCTTCGGCAACACCGATGTCACTCATTCCTGGAATCTGTTTTTTGATGAAAACAACATCAAGAAACTGAGCCAGTGCGGCGTGGCGATTATCGATAACCCTACGCAGATCCTCCCGATCACCTTGAATTACCTGGGGCTGCCGTCCCATAGTCACGAGCAGGCGCGGCTCAAAATCAGACCTTACGTCCAGTATTTCCACGCCTCCAAATAGATCAGCAGTGGAAAACCAATACCTGATGATTGCCCCTTTCTTGAGTGCGTTGGCAAGACTTATATAAGGGGCAACAGCCACCCCGCGACCCCGCAGCCGATAACCACTAGCCACGGTGGGAGTTTCCAGAACATCAGTGCAACCAGGGCGACCAGTGCCAAACCGAAGTCTTGCGGCTTGAAAATGGCACTGGTCCAGACAGGCTGATACAGCGCGGCCAACAGCAGGCCGACCACCGCTGCATTGACGCCGGCCAGCGCGGCCTGTGTGCGCAAACTGCGGCGCAAGCGTTCCCAAAAAGGCAAGGCCCCCACGATCAACAGAAAGGACGGCGCAAAGATCGCCAGCAAGCCAATCATGCCGCCGATCCAGCCCGACGGGGCGAAGTTCATCGAGGCGCCGAGGAACGCGGCGAAGGTGAACAAGGGGCCGGGTACGGCCTGCGCGGCGCCATACCCGGCAAGAAAGGTTTCGTTGTCGACCCAGCCAGAGGGCACCACCTCGGCTTGCAGCAGTGGCAAAACGACGTGCCCGCCGCCGAACACCAGTGAGCCGGACCGGTAGAAGGCATCCACCATCGCCACGGTTTGACTGGGCAGCAACTGCGACAAGAGAGGCAAGCCAACCAGCAATGCCAGGAACAGCGACAGCCAGAACGCCCCGGCCCGGGGGCTGATCGTGACCGGCAGTGGATCGTGCTCGGCACGCTGATCGGGTTTGAACAACAGCAGGCCGGCGACGCCCGCGGCGGCAATCACGCTGACCTGTCCCCAGGCGGACGGTTCAAGCAACGCGACGCAAGCCGCAATCGCCATGAGGGTGACTCGCAGCACGTCCGTGCACAGGTTGCGCGCCATGCCCCAGACCGCTTGCGCAACCACCGCGACGGCCACCACTTTGAGGCCATGCAGTGCGCCGGGCGCGAGGGCAGTGCCGTAATGGGAAATGCCCAGTGCAAACAGGATCAGGGCAAGGGCCGAAGGCAGCGTGAAGCCCGACCAGGCAGCCAGCGCCCCGGCGTATCCCGCCCGAGACAGACCCAGCGCAATGCCGACCTGGCTGCTGGCCGGCCCCGGCAAGAATTGGCAGAGCGCGACCAGATCCGCATAGCTGCGCTCACTCAGCCAGCGCCGTCGTGTGACGAACTCATCGCGGAAGTAACCCAGGTGCGCAATGGGCCCACCGAAAGAGGTGAGCCCAAGGCGCAGGAAGATCAGAAACACCGACCATGCGCTGCGGCGGTCATCGGCATGAGGGTTGGCCATGTGTTCACCTTCCTGGCTCGAGCGGGTCCGGTTCAATCATCGCGTGACGATAGCGAATTCGTTAAATGCTGTCTCCCTAACCATGGCCTACGCTAATCCGCAGGCCAATGTTCATTGAGCAGGGTTCGCTTCCTGATCGATTTTCACCCGGCACCTATAAAAATAATGCAATCGGGAGACAACTAATGTCCGCTTTGTTCCGTCTATTCAGCCGCTGCATCGCAACGGCCGTTACCGCTGCTGCGCTTGCGACACCGGCCTTTGCGCTGGACACCGTCAAGTTCATGGCCCCGGGTTCTGTGGGGGGTGGCTATGACCAGACCGCCAGGGTTCTGGGCAAAGCCTTGATCGAGGCCAACACGGCCAAATCCACCACCTTCGAGAACAAGGGCGGAGCAGGGGGGACGTTGGGGCTGGCGCAGTTTGCGAACAGCACCAAGGGCGATCCAAATGCGTTGCTGGTTGTCGGTGCGATCATGGTCACTGCCATTGAACAGAACAAGCCACAAATCACCTTGAAGGACGTGACGCCGATTGCCCGGCTGTTTACCGAATACAACGTGATTGCCGTTCGCAAGGAGTCCGAGTTCAAAACCCTGGAGGACCTGCTGAAAGTCTTCAAGGACAAACCGACCAGTATTTCCTGGGGCGGTGGCTCCAAGGGGTCGATCGATCACATCGGCATTGCCGAGTTGGCCGCGAAAATGGGTGTCCCGGTCAACAAGGTGAATTACGTCGCCTTCTCGGGTGGGGGGGAAGTCGTTGCTCAGGCATTGGGCGGCCAGATCAAGGTGATCACCGGTGGTTATGCCGAGCTGGGCCAATACATCAGGAACGGCCAGTTCCGAGTACTCGCCATCGGCGCGCCTGAACGCATTGAAGGCATCGATGCACCGACCCTCAAGGAGAAAGGCTACGACGTGACCATCGGTAATTGGCGGGGTGTTTACGGTGCCGCGAACCTCACGCCCGAGCAGCGCAAAGAAGTCACTGACGCCGTCGTCGCCGCCACCAACAGCAAAGTCTGGAAAGAAAATATCGACACCAACAAATGGTCACCCAACGTCCTGACCGGCGATGAGTTCGGCACATTCGTCGACGAAGAGCATGTGCGACTGCGTGCAATGTTGGTCGAGGTCGGGCTGGTTTCGAAATGACTCAGCCTCGCGCAATCGTGCCGGTACAACTGGCGATCGGCGCCGGAGTCATTGCCATCAGCGCCGTGTTGGCGTACGGCGCTTTTCTATTTCCTCCCGAGATGGGGTTCGTCATCCTGGGGGCCCATGTCTATCCGTATGCCGTCGCAGTGTTCCTGGGCGTCGTCGGTCTGTTGCTGTGTTATCAGGCCTTCACCGGTGGTTTCCGCGAGTTGGCAGACCACAGCGACGAAGCTGACAAAGCGCTGCCCGGCGGCAAGTCCGGCGCAGCCTGGGTGACGGCGGGGCTTGTGGGGGTGGCCGTGCTGATCAACCTCATCGGCTTCGTATTAGCCGCCGGGCTGCTGTTTGCCTGTTCGGCGCGGGGTTTTGGCAGTCGCCATCCGGTGAAGGACCTCGCTATCGGCATTGCCTTGACCCTGCCGATTTACTGGCTGTTCAACGCCGGGCTAGGGGTTTCCCTGCCGCCCCTTGTCAACGCCTGGATCTGACCCGGGCTGAAGGAGGTAACAAGGTGGAAACTCTCGCGAACCTGGCCATAGGTTTTTCCGCTGCGCTGACACCGATCAATTTGATGTGGGGCTTTATCGGCTGTTTGCTCGGTACCGCCATTGGTGTCTTGCCGGGTATTGGACCGGCGCTGACGGTGGCGCTGCTGCTGCCGATCACCGCCAAGGTCGATCCTACGGGCGCCCTGATCATGTTCGCCGGTATCTATTACGGCGCGCAGTTCGGCGGCTCGACCACCTCCATCCTGCTCAATACACCCGGTGAATCGTCCTCCATGGTCACGGCCCTTGAAGGCAATCTCATGGCGCGCAACGGCCGGGCAGGACCGGCCCTGGCCACCGCCGCGATAGGCTCATTTGTTGCCGGCACCATCGCGACGGTGTTGCTGACGTTGTTTGCCCCGATTGTTGCCACGCTGGCGCTCAAGTTTGGTCCTGCCGAGTATTTCGCGATTCTGGTGTTGTCCTTCACGACGGTGTCTGCGGTACTCGGCGCTTCAATGCTGCGCGGTTTTGCCTCGCTCGGGATTGGGCTGACCATCGGCTTGATCGGCCTGGACTCGACCTCGGGCATTGCCCGCTACACTTTGGCGGTGCCGGAGTTGGTCGATGGCATCGAAGTCGTGCTTGTGGCAGTCGGGTTGTTTGCAGTGGGCGAGGCCTTATACAGCCTGCTTTATCAAAAAGAAGAAGCGTCCGGTCGGCACCGCTTGACCTCGTTGTGGATGACGCGCGCTGACTGGAAACGCTCGGTCCCCGCCTGGCTACGAGGCACGTTGATCGGTTTTCCCTTCGGGTCGATTCCGGCAGGGGGCGCCGAAATTCCGACGTTCCTGTCCTATTCGGCGGAACGCAAATTGAGCAAGTACCCGAAAGAGTTTGCGGGCAGCAAGGGCGAGGGGGCGATCGAGGGGGTTGCCGGTCCCGAGGCGGCCAACAACGCGAGCGCGACGGGTTCTTTGGTGCCGCTGCTGACGCTTGGCATACCGACGTCCGCCACCGCGGCGATTCTGTTGGCCGCGTTCCAGAACTACAACCTGCAACCGGGGCCGATGCTGTTCCAGACGTCAGGGGAACTGGTTTGGACCCTGGTGGCCTCGCTGTATGTCGGCAACGTGATTCTGCTGGTGTTGAATCTCCCACTGGTGGGCCTCTGGGTCAAACTCCTGCAGATTCCCCGGCCGTACCTGAACGCCGGCATTCTGGTGTTTGCCACCATTGGCGTGTACGGCATGCGTCACTCTTCCTTCGATCTTTTGCTGATGTTGGCGATCGGTTGGGGCGGGGTGCTGATGCGTCGTTTCGATTTCCCCGTCGCCCCCGTGATCGTCGGCATGTTGCTAGGGCCCATGGCTGAAAAACAGCTGCGCAATGCGTTGTCCATCAGCGAGGGAGACTGGCTGGTGTTTGTGACGCAACCGATATCGGCCGCGTTCCTCGCGCTGACGCTGCTGGTGCTGGTGGTTCCGCACCTGCTTCACGCCCGCGGTATCAAGTTGCATGAGGACGATTGAGCGCAGTGGCCAGCGCAGCCTGCCGGGAAGGCAGGCTGCACGGGGTGCTTTGGGTAAACCAGATGGGTATTCGGCGTGAAGCGGTCTCGCCGACAGTCGTCGGCGAGACCGTTTTTGGCCTGACCATCACGCTCGTTTAGGCAGTTTCCAGTCTGGCCGAATGAAATGGCAGGTGTAACCGTTGGGATAGTGTTCGAGGTAGTCCTGATGTTCCGGCTCTGCCTCCCAGAACGGGCCTGCGGGCACGATTTCAGTCACGACCTTGTCGGGCCACAAGCCAGATGCATCTGCGTCGGCCACCGTATCCTCGGCCACCTGCTTCTGTTCTTCGTTGAGATAGAAGAGTGCCGAGCGGTAGCTCATACCCACATCGTTGCCCTGACGATTCTTCGTCGTCGGGTCGTGGATCTGGAAGAAAAACTCGAGGATCTGGCGATAGCTGATCTGGTCCGGATCGAACACGATCTCGATCGCTTCTGCGTGCGTGCCATGGTTGCGGTAAGTCGCATTGGGTACATCGCCGCCCGAGTAGCCTACCCGCGTGGACACTACGCCGGGGTAGCGTCTCAGCAGATCCTGCATGCCCCAGAAGCAGCCACCTGCCAGGATGGCAGTTTCAGTTCGCGTCGTCATAGTACGGTTCCTCCCATCAGTGAGTTTAGCGTCCGGCCGCGGGTCGTCGCATCGGTCATAACCACGATTCGGCAACACGGCGGTCCAGTTCTTCCCAGTCCGCCATGCCCAATACCCTGGTCGTGTTCAGGCCTCGCAGGTAGCCCCTGAGCTGATGGGCCGATGCGCGCAGCTCGTCAATGCAGGCATTATCGTCGTGTAGCGCTTCCTCGTAGAGCGGCAGGTACTCGGCGACCCGGTCGCGGAACTCCGGCAACACGGCCTCAAGAATCAAGTCGAAAGTCCGCAGCTTCTGATTGGCGTTCACGGTGTCATCCCAGGAGGTTTTGAGGGTTTTTGTCTGGTTTGGCTGATCAGGTATCAATGTACCTCAAGTGGTTTCGCCTTTTGGCCGAAAAAGTTCACTCAATTCGTGGCCAGCGATCCTCAATCTCATACCACGGCGCTTTCGATGCAACGCACACGTGTTTCTGTTTTTTACTCAGAAACGGCGTGTCCAACGTGCCTATCGCCACGGACATCCCATCCGAAAACTCACCTTTGGAATCAGACCAAAACAGCGAAGAGCCGCAATCGCCACAGAACTGTCGGGCGACACCTTCAGACGAGTGATAGGTTTTCAGCGTATCGAGCCCCACAATGATCGTAATCGCCGACCTGGGTGCGCTTGCATACGTAGCGAACGCTGCCCCGTGGCCCTTGCGACATTTACTGCAATGGCAATGGGTAACCGCTTTCAGCTCGGCGGCCACTCGATATTTCACTGCGCCGCACAGGCAACTTCCTTGGTGAAGCGCATCCATGTTCATCGTTTCTCAGGTGTCGGTCGCGCCACTCTAGCGGTCTGCCGAGTTGAGTGAAACCCAGGTGTCCGGTCTTTCGTCAGGCAGTTTTAAGGTATCGTCAGCCCCAGGATGAAATGCACCCCATGGAGAGAGCATGACGTTAACCGCTGAAACGTTGATTGAGATCGCGATGGCCAATCCGGCTAACGCCGAGATTGCCCGGCGTTTGCCTTCACTCGGCTTGAACCAATGCATGTTGACGGCGGGCTGCCTTTTTCAGGCGGTCTGGAATCATCAAACCGGGCTTCCCGCCGCTTGGGGCATCAAGGATTACGACGTTTTCTACTTTGATGAAGACGTGTCGTGGGAGGCCGAGAATGAAGTCATCATCGCCGCCCGGAAGCTCTTTCACGACTTCGACGTAAACATCGAAATCAAGAACCAGGCACGGGTTCACCTTTGGTACGGTCAGCGATTTGGCAGGGCTTATCCCAAGCTTCATTCGGCAAAGGACGGCATTGATCGGTATCTGATTGCCGGGACGTGTATCGGTCTGGATGTGGTGACCGGCGAGATGTATGCGCCTTACGGTTTGAGCGATGTCGAAGAAGGGCTTTTACGGATCAATCCGGTGAATCATCAGCCCGATCTGTTCGATCAGAAGGCCCGGAGTTATCAGGCTCGCTGGCCTTTTCTACGAGTGGTCGCAGTTTGAATCGACAGACATTGCCGCCGCGCACTCGCGGATCAACGGTTGTCTTGCAGGTAAAAGGAGAGAGTAGGGGACACCGTAGCCTGGCTAACCGGCGTCCCCTTCGTTACACAAAAATCAGAACTTGAACGCTTGTCGGCCTACCAGCAACCAGTGGCCCTTCTGTTTTTGCCAAATCTGGAAGTTCTCGATTTCGGTCGGAACCACTTCGGTGCCTTTGAGCGCTTGTGCTGAGAAGTGATGGCGGACCAACGCTACATCACCCGATACGGTGATGGTCTGGTTTTGCATCTCTAACGTTTTGAACGCGCTTTTGCCGGTTTCGATATCGTCGATGAATGCTTTCTTGTCCTGGATCTTCCCGCTGGAATGCCCGTAGGTCAGGTTCTCGGCGGTCAGCGCTTTCAGATCAGCAATGTTCTTGTGCAACATGGCTTGCGTCAGATGGTCGACGGCTTGCGCAACCTCCTTGTCCCCGGAAGCAGGAGCGGCGGCTACGTAGCCACTGAAGAGGCACAAGAATCCAATCAGCAGTTTCACTTTTTTCATGGGTGTTTCCTTGTTGTTTTGGGTCGTCGGAGCGAGAGTGAAAACGTCACTCGTCGGTCGTCGTACAACCTAGCATGCGACCAAGGAAAAAACGAACTTGCGTTGAGACCCTGTCTCGAAGTTAAAGGTCGGGACGCTGTTCCAAAAAATGAAGGTGAAAACTCTTGGCCGGGACGACGCTGGGTTCGTTGTTTCACATCGGTTGTGCGGGCTGGAACCTGCCTCGTGAGCACTGGCCGATGTTTCCTGCCCACGGCACGCATTTGCAGCGGTATGCATCGCAGCTGACAGCGGTAGAAATCAACAGCTCGTTTTATCGACCGCATCGACCACAAACGTATTTACGCTGGGCGCAATCGGTGCCGGTGCCGGTGCCGTTTCGGTTTTCGGTGAAGGTGCCCAAACTCATCACTCATGTGCAGCGATTGCAGGGTTGCGAGCAGCTGCTGGACGAGTTTCTTTCCCAGTGCACGGCGCTTGGCGATTCGTTGGGTTGTCTTCTGGTTCAGTTGCCGCCGTCGCTGTCTTACGACGAGGGCACCGCCACACAGTTCTTCCTGGCTTTGCGGCAGCGATATGCAGGGGCTTTGGTACTCGAGCCTCGGCATGAAACCTGGCTGAACGCAGACGCTTTATTGGTGGAGCAGAAAGTCGGGCGAGTCGCGGCTGATCCGTCGCCGATGCCAGGTGGTGGGACACCGGGTGGCTGGCCTGGCATTCAATACTGGCGACTGCATGGCTCGCCACGCATTTATCACAGTGACTATGAGCCGGATCGATTGCAGGCGTTGGCGCAACAAATGCAAAAAGCGGCACAGGAGGGGATCCCCACCTGGTGCATCTTCGATAACACCGCCAGCGGTTTTGCACTGGTCAATGCCCTGACTTTACAGGCGTGCATCGACAAGTTCGGTATTGCCTAGGGTTCCTGATCGCTAATGAAAAACCCCAAAACCACAACCGAAGCAAAGTCTGCAATTGCGGGGTGTAGTCAGCGCGACTCGCCATTACAATGCAACACGTAGTAACTCATCACTTATAGGGATATTGGCCAGTGGATGACAACAGAAGGCCCATCAAGACGCGCTCTGCGGGCTGGGCAAAACGCATCACCGACATTCTGGTAAAAAGAGACATTTCCCCCAATCAGATATCCGTCGCCAGCATCGCCTTCGCGTTTGCCGGCGTCGTGGCGCTCAATATCGATAGCGGTGTCATTGGATCGATCTGCTGCGCGATCGGCATTCAGTTGCGCCTGCTGTGCAACCTCTTCGATGGGATGGTGGCGATAGAAGGTGGCAAGAAGTCCGATATCGGCAGTCTCTACAACGAATTCCCGGACCGGATTGCCGACAGCCTGCTGATCGTAGGGTTGGGGTATGCCATTGGCCAATCCGACCTCGGATGGTTTGCTGCCCTGGCGGCGGCACTTACTGCTTATGTCCGGGTGTTCGGCGGCTCGATCGGTCTCAAGCAGACCTTCATCGGCCCTATGGCCAAGCAGCATCGAATGGCCGTGATGACCGCAGGGCTTCTGCTGAATGCCGTCGAAGCAAACGTTTATGGCACTCACTACGTACTGTTGATCGCGCTGGCTGTCATCGCCATTGGCTCAGTCGCAACCTGCGTCACGCGAACGCTGGCGATCGCCAGGCAGCTGAAGGGGACCGACCATGTGGATCAGTAATGCGCTGATTTCTGTGCTTCGACTGGTTATTGGCGTCACGGCCAGATGGGAGAGCCCGCCGGATCTCACGCGTCAGCGAATCTATTTCGCCAATCACACCAGCCACATGGACACCTTGGCCATCATTGCGGCCCTGCCGCCCGAGGCCAGGTTAAATGTGAAGCCGATCGCCGCTGCCGATTACTGGGGAAAGAACCGGTTTCTGTCGTACATCTCCCAGAAAGGCCTTAATGCCGTGTTGATTGACCGTAAACCGGCGCCCGGTAAAAACGCGCTGGAGCCCATTTTCGATGTGGTGCAGGCGGGTCATTCGATCATCTTCTTTCCGGAAGGCACTCGCTCAACCGAGGCCCTGCCCGGGGAATTCAAATCAGGTCTTTACCGGTTGAGCGAAACCTTCCCCGATGTCGACCTGGTGCCGATCTACCTGGAAAACCTTCATCGCTCCATGCCCAAAGGCAAACACGTCCCTCTGCCGATCATCTGCACGATCCGTATCGGCAATCCGATGGAAAGGATTGCTGGCGAGGATAAACAGGTGTTTCTGGACCGCGCGCGTAACGCCATTGTGGGGCTGTCGAAATGAGTCTTGAAGCAAAGTTTTTGTGGTTCTTTTTTGGATTGGCGTGCTTGCTGGCGATTGCTTCGCTGGCCGGTCGACTGCTGGCCCGGCGGGCCAAAACGGAAGGCGCTGTCTCGACCATCGAAAACCTCAATCAGCGCGTGAATGCCTGGTGGGGGATGGTCATCATCTTCTTCGCTTCCTACCTGCTGGGCGGCAATGCAACGGTCGTCCTGTTCGGATTCATCTCACTGTTCGCGCTAAGGGAGTTCATCACCCTGACTCCGACCAGACGGGGTGATCATAACGCGCTGTTTTCGGCGTTTTTCATCCTGATCCCGCTGCAATACATTCTGATCGGTACGCACTGGTATTCGATGTTTACGCTGCTGATTCCGGTGTATTCATTCCTGCTGTTGCCGGCGATTGCCGTGCTGAGTCAGGACACTGACGGCTTTCTGGAAAGGACGGCAAAAATCCAGTGGGGCGTGATGATCTGCATCTATTGCATCAGCCATGCGCCCGCACTTTTGCTTTTGGATCTGGAAGGATTCACGGGCCAGAACGCGCTGCTGCTGTTCTATCTGGTGTTCGTCGTTCAATTGAGTGACGTGTTGCAGTACGTGTTCGGCAAGCTCTTCGGCAAGCACAAAGTTGCGCCGCTGGTGAGTCCGTCAAAAACGGTGGAAGGGTTGGTCGGTGGCGGCCTGTCCGCAACGCTGATTGGCGGCTGCATGTTCTGGATGACCCCCTTCAGCTTCTGGCAGTCACTGATGATGTCGTTCGTCATCGTGGTGATGGGCTTCCTCGGTGGTCTGGTCATGTCGGCGATCAAACGCAGTCTGAGCGCCAAGGACTGGGGCACCATGATCAAAGGTCACGGCGGCATGCTCGACCGGATGGACTCGATTTGCTTCGCAGCGCCGATCTTCTTTCACCTGACGCGATACTTCTTCTCGGCTGCCTGATTCGGGCGCCATCAAAACCGAAAAAACATACCGCATGTCGTAAAGACATGCGCGTATGGATATTCGCTTCAATAACCACTCGTGCCAGTCGATAACCTTTTCAGCAAACCAATCCGCAGTTGGCTTTACGCCACTGACAAACGTGCTGAGAGAGGATCCACAGAGTGTCCATAAAATTACGTTTGATTCTGCTGATTGGCACCGGGCTGATTACCGCGTTGATCATGAGCCTGGTCAGTTACCTGGGAAACGCCCAGATGGCTGCTGCGGTGAATGACAACGAGGTCAGTATGGCCGTGCTGCGCAATCACCTCGAAGCCGACATGATGCACGACGCATTACGCGCCGACGTGCTGTCCGCGATGCTGGTCGGGTTGGGCAAAAGCACCAGCAGCAAAGCGGAGGTGCGCAGTTCCATCGAGGAACATGCAGCGCATTTTCGTGAAATGCTCGGTGAAAACCTCAAGCTGCCGGTCAACGACACCCTTAAAGCGAGTCTGAACAAGATCAAGCCCAGCCTCGATACCTACATCAGCGCAGCCGAACGCATCGTCGCGCTGGCGCTGGAAAATCCGGAGGCCGCGCAGCAACAACTGGGCAGTTTCAGTAGCGTATTCAGCCAGCTGGAAGATCAGATGGCCGCCCTCAGCGAACTGATCGAAACCAACACCCAACAGACCAGTGCCGGCACCCAAAAAGTCATCAGCAACGCCAACTTCACCCTCGGCGGCGTCCTGATCGCCAGCCTGTTATTGCTGCTGGCCCAAGGGCGCTGGGTGATGCTGAGCATCATGGGGCCGTTGCAGACCGCCAGCCGCATCGCCGACAGCATTGCCCATGGCAACCTGAGCGAACCGATTGTCGAGCCCACTCACAACGACGAAGCGAGCGCCCTGATTCGCAGCCTCGCGACCATGCAGCGTGACTTGCGCGGCATGATCGAAGTCGTGCGCAGTAACGCCCACGGCGTGAGCGGCATGAGCGAGCAATTGAGCAGTGGCTGCCACGAAGTGGCCGGCAGCAGCCAGCAGCAAAGCGTAGCTGCCAGCACCATGGCGGCGGCGGCCAGCGAAATGACCGCGAGCATCGAGGAAATCACTCGGCACGCCGAGCGTGCGCTGAACATGGCCAATCAGGCCGAGGCACTGGCCAAGGATGGCGGTCGTGTGATCCATCAGGTGGTCAACGACATGGACGGTATTGCGCGTTCGGCGCAGCAATCGGCCCAGGTGATCCGCACGCTGGACAAGGAGTCCGAAGGGATTTTCAGCATCATCCAGGTGATCAAGGGCATCGCCGACCAAACCAACCTGCTGGCGCTCAACGCCGCGATCGAAGCCGCTCGTGCCGGTGAGCAAGGGCGTGGGTTTGCCGTGGTGGCCGACGAAGTGCGCAGTCTGGCGGGACGCACCAGTGCCTCCACCCAGGAAATTGCCACGATGGTGTCACGCATCCAGCAAAGCACCCGTGAGGCGGTGACCAGCATGGAGGCGGGCGTGGCGCAGGTCGACAAAGGCATGGCCGTGACCGCCGACGTCGAGCGCGCCATCCGCGAAATCCTCGACGCCACGCTGAACACCACGCAACTGGTCAACGACATCACCCGCACCATCGGTGAGCAGAGCCTGGCCAGCAACGAAATCGCCCATCAGGTCGAAATGATTGCCGGCATGTCCGAAGGCAACAGCAAGATCATCGGCCGGACCGCCTCGACCACCGATGAGTTGTCCACTTTGGCGAGCAAGCTGTCGCAGTCGGTGGATCGGTTTCGGCTTTGAGGCGTTAGAGGTACTTATCCGTCACCGCGCCTTCCGAGGCGCTGGACACGGTCTTCGCGTATTTGGCCAACACCCCGCGTTTGTACTTGGATTCCGGGCGCACCCAACGGGTCTTGCGCTCGGCCAGTTCGGCGTCGGAAACATCGACCGAAATCTGCCGTGTTTCAGCATCGATGGTGATCTTGTCGCCGTCTTCAATCAGCGCGATCGGCCCGCCATCAAAGGCTTCGGGCGTGATGTGGCCCACCACAAACCCATGTGACCCGCCGGAGAAACGGCCGTCGGTGATGAGCGCAACGTCCTTGCCCAGCCCTTTGCCCATGACCGCCGAAGTCGGCGAGAGCATTTCGCGCATGCCGGGGCCGCCCTTGGGGCCTTCGTAGCGAATCACGATCACATCGCCGGCCTTGACTTCGCCGTTGAGGATGCCGGCCAGCGCACCTTCCTCGCCGTGGTAGACCCGCGCCGTGCCTTCAAAGCGCAAACCTTCCTTGCCGGTGATCTTGGCCACGGCACCAGTGGGCGAAAGGTTGCCGCGCAGCACCACCAGGTGCGAGTCCTTTTTGATCGGTTGGTCGAAGGGCAGGATCACGTCCTGACCCTCGGGGTAATCGGGCACGTTTTCCAGGTTTTCGGCGAGGGTTTTGCCGGTGACCGTCAGCGCATCGCCATGCAGCATGCCAGCGGCGAGCATGCGCTTCATCAGCGGCTGGATACCGCCGATGGCCACCAGTTCACTCATCATGTATTGACCGCTGGGGCGCAGGTCGGCCACCACCGGGGACACCTTGCCCAGCTCGACGAAATCATCCAGCGTCAGCTCGACATCCACGGCATGCGCCATGGCCAGAAGATGCAGCACGGCATTGGTTGAGCCGGCGAGGGCGATCACCACGCGAATGGCATTTTCGAAGGCCTTGCGGGTCATGATGTCGCGCGGTTTGATGTCTTGCTTGAGCAGCTCCATGACCTGCTGGCCGGCGCGAAAACTGTCCGAAGCCTTGTCGCTGCCGACGGCGTCCTGAGAGCTGGAGCCGGGCAGGCTCATGCCCAGCGCCTCAATCGCGGAAGCCATGGTGTTGGCCGTGTACATGCCGCCGCAGGAGCCCGGGCCCGGAATCGCCACTTCTTCGATTTGCTTGACCTGAATCTCGCTGATATCCCCCCGCGCGTGCTGACCCACGGCCTCGAACACGGAGATGATATCGGTGTGGCCGGCGCCCGGCCGGATGGTGCCGCCATACACGAAGATGGACGGGCGATTCAGCCGCGCCATACCGATCAGGCAGCCCGGCATGTTCTTGTCACAACCGCCCACGGTCACCAGACCGTCAAAGCCTTCGCAGCCGGCCACGACTTCAATGGAATCGGCGATCACTTCACGCGACACCAGCGAATACTTCATGCCTTCGGTTCCGTTGGCGATGCCGTCGGAAATGGTGATGGTGTTGAAAATGACGCCCTTGGCCCCAGCGGCATTCGCGCCTTTTTCGGCTTCTATCGCCAGCTTGTCGATGTGCATGTTGCAGGGCGTGACCATCGCCCACGTGGAGGCGATGCCGATCTGCGGTTTCTTGAAGTCCTCGTCCGTGAAACCCACGGCCCGCAGCATCGCGCGGCCGGGCGCGCGCTCCACGCCGTCGACCACTTGGGAGGAATATTTGCGCAAATCGTCTTTGTCGCTCATGACTGCTCCTCACAGGTTCGTCGAGAAAATCACGATGAGTATAGTGGGCTCAGCGCCCGTGCCCGGACTATCAAGTCGGGAACAGACGCGCGGGTTTGTCGTGTCGTGATATTCTTCGCCCCAACTTGCTTTGACCTATTCAGTTTGCGCGTCCTTGAGACGCGCCAACAGAATCACTGTCGCTCAAGTAGCTGAAGCCAATAATGATAAAAAGTCAGTTCAGTAGGGACATATAAACTGAGGTCGATGCATAAGTCGGCCTTGTGTGCCCACCCTCCAATCCTGATCAGTGCGCAACCCACAGCATGCTGCCTGCATGCCGTGAACCAGGGGGCCTCATGCATGAGGATGGAAGGGCGGATGGCGTTTTATCATAGGTGCTACACATGTTTAAAAAAATGAACACGGCCCTGCTGGGGCTGGCTTTGTCGATGGGGATCGCGTCCGCGCAAGCGGAAGAGGCAAAGAAAGTCGATGTGCTGCTCATCGGCGGCGGCATCATGAGCGCGACCCTCGGTGTCTGGCTCAATGAGCTGGAACCTGGTATGTCGATGGAAATGGTCGAGCGCCTCGACGGCGTCGCCCTGGAAAGCTCCAATGGCTGGAACAATGCCGGTACCGGTCACTCCGCCCTGGCCGAGTTGAACTACACCCCGGAAGACGATAAAGGCAACGTTCAGATCCCGAAAGCCGTTGAAATCAACGAAGCCTTCCAGATCTCCCGTCAATTCTGGGCCTGGCAGGTTCAGCAAGGCGTGCTGAAGAACCCGCGTTCGTTCATCAACTCCACGCCACACATGAGCTTTGTGTGGGGCGATGACAACATCAAGTTCCTGAAAAAGCGCTACGAAGCCCTGCAAGCGAGCCCGCTGTTCGCCGGCATGCAGTACTCCGAAGACCCGGCTGTGATCAAGAAGTGGGTTCCGCTGATGATGGAAGGGCGTGACCCGAACCAAAAAGTCGCGGCCACCTGGAGCCCGATCGGTACCGATATGAACTTTGGCGAGATCACCCGCCAGTTCGTCGCGCACCTGCAAACCACGCCAAAGTTCGACTTGAAGCTGTCTAGCGAAGTGCAAGACATCACCAAGAACGCAGACGGCAGCTGGCGCGTCAGCTACAAAAACCTGAAAGACGGCACCAAAACCGAAACAGACGCCAAGTTCGTCTTCATCGGCGCGGGCGGCGGTGCACTGCACCTGCTGCAGAAGTCCGGCATTCCTGAGGCCAAGGAATACGCAGGCTTCCCGGTAGGCGGCTCGTTCCTCGTGACCGAAAACCCGACTATCGCCGAGCAACACCTGGCCAAGGCCTACGGCAAAGCCTCCGTTGGCGCACCGCCAATGTCGGTTCCGCACCTGGACACCCGTGTCCTGGACGGCAAGCGCGTCATCCTGTTTGGCCCATTCGCGACCTTCAGCACCAAGTTCCTGAAAGAAGGCTCGTACCTGGACCTGCTGACCACCACCACCACGCACAACGTGTGGCCAATGACCAAAGTCGGCATCAAGGAATACCCGCTGGTCGAGTACCTCGCCGGCCAACTGATGCTGTCTGACGAAGACCGCCTCAACGCCCTGAAAGAGTACTTCCCGAACGCCAAAGCCGAAGACTGGCGCCTGTGGCAAGCCGGCCAACGCGTGCAAATCATCAAGCGTGATGAAGCCGCCGGTGGCGTGCTGAAGTTGGGTACCGAGATTGTTGCTTCGCAGGACGGCACCATTGCCGGTTTGCTGGGCGCATCGCCGGGCGCTTCGACGGCTGCGCCGATCATGCTGACCGTGCTGCAGAAAGTGTTCAAGGACAAGGTTGCTTCGCCAGCCTGGCAGGAAAAGCTGCACCAGATCGTGCCTAGCTATGGCACTCAATTGAATGGCAGCCCTGAGAAAGTGGCTGAGGAGTGGGCTTACACCGCCAAGGTGTTGCAGCTCACTCCGCCGCCGGCGATTGGTCAGATGGTGGCTCCGGCTGCTGCTCCGGCTAAGGCGCCAAAAGCTAATGCTGCTACTGATATGGCTCTGTAACTAGAGGCCTGATCAAAAGCCCACTGAACCGGTGACGGTCAGTGGGCTTTTTTGTGTCCCGAATTCAGCTTTACAGATTACGCAACACTAAGGCCGAAGCGGGCGGACCGCTAACTCATTACTGCGTTGGTTTTTGCTCAACGTCCTCCGAACCGCTAGAGGTGGCCGCATCTTTGGCCGTCGCTTCCGACTCTGCGCCGGAGTTTGAACCCGCAGCTTCCTCACCTTTTTTGTCAGCCTTGTCCTCCTTGGATTCAGTGCCCTGAGCCTGGTTGGCTCCGGGAACCGCGGCAGGCGGCACAGCAGATTCTCCAGTCGTCTTTTCGGCAGCAAGTGCGAAAAACGAGCAGGCGAACAGGCCCGCGATCGTGAAAGCAGCCATTGTCCTGTTCATCATTTAGGTCTGCCATGTGAGGGGTGTATAGCGTTGGAAAAACCGGGACGGGGAAGGTGCTGAGAAAGTGACAAACGGTGGTGTTTCCTGAGTTCACAGCTCCAGAGATAGCCAAAGTAGTGCCTTCATCCATCGCGACAAAATGGCTTAAGATCACCGAAGGCTGGAATGGATTATCTCGACTAAAGGACGCGACATTTATGGAAATCCCCTTTTCTCAAATCAGCGAGCGTTTGAACAATCGCCGATTTTCGGTAGTAGACAACGCCCACGGGCTATCCGATGCACGCACAGTATTTCACTACCATGTCGAGGAAAGTGCTATTTGGGGTACTTACCAGGGCGGCCATATCCGCATGGGTAATCAAGTCGGGCGCGTGACAGGCCCCGATACTATTGAGCTTCTTTATCAGTGCCTGACTACGGATGGTGAGATTCTTGCCGGCTGGTCCCGGGGCACAGTTGGCGTTGATCACGCAGGACGTACCACGCTGACCTTCGTATGGGGTTGGCTGTCGGGCGCGACTGGAGGTGGGGAGTCGAGTTACGTCGAGCTTGTGGCGTAGCGGTTAAGGAGAAAAAGGGGGCGGATTTACTTGTAAGAAAAGGCCATTGAGCCAGTGACGGCCAGTGGCCTTTTTTGTGTCCTTCAAACCGGCGAACTCACCCGCATCCCTCGCGCCGGGTCATCCAGCAATTTGAATTGCTCCACCATGAAATCAATCAGCATCCGCATCGAGGGCAGCATCCCATGCCTGCTCGCAAACACGGCGTAGATCATTTCAGTCCTCGGCGCCCAGTCTGGCAAAACCACCACCAGTTGCCCGCGATCAATGTAGTCGTGCACCAGCGACATAGGCATCTGCGCAATACCCACGCTGTCCATCGCTGCGCAACGCAGCATCGGCAGTCCCTTGGTGATGAGTTGCGGACGATGCTGAATCGTAAATTCCGCGCCATCTTGGTGGAACAACGTCCAGCTGTAATCACGTTGCGGACTGCCGTGATGGACGCTGGGGAAGCGTGACAGGTCTTCCGGTTCCAGGGGCTCGCCAAGGCGCTGCAATAGCGCGGGACTGGCGACCAGACATTGTGGCCGCTGGGACATGACTCGGTTCACCAGGTCCGAATCCTGAAGGGGCGGCGGGCGTACTCTCAGTGCGAGATCAACACCCTCGGCCACCACGTCGACTTGACGGTCGCTGGCTTCCAGATGCACTTCGACTCGCGGGTGCATGGCCATGAATCGCGTGATCATGCTGCCTACGCATTCTTCCAGTAACACCGTCGGGCAGGTGACGCGCAGCAAGCCGCCAGGTTCGGAGCGGGTCATGGCAACGGCCGCTTCAGCAGCTTCGGCCTCTTTCAGCATTGAACGGCAATGGGCGTAATACGTCAGCCCTAATTCCGTCACTTTGAAACTGCGGGTGTTACGGATGATCAAGCGCACGCCGAGTCTTTCTTCGAGCAGTGCGATCCGTCGGCTGAGGTTGGATTTTGGAATGCCTAGCGCGCGTGCGGTCGGCGCGAAGCCGCCGTGGTCCACCACCATAACAAAGTACTGAAGGTCATTGAGATCGAGCACTGGGCAACATTCAATCAGCCAAAGGAGGCCAACTATACAAGAAGGATCGTCCACTGTATGGGAAAGAGAAACCAACTATTGGGGCCTAGTTGACCAGGCAACACGGCGGCTAGATTGCCGCTGTTTGGTTGGTTCACTTAAGGAGATACAGATGTTACGCAGGACAGTTCTCGCCATGTCGTTGGGGTTGGCCGCACTGGGTTCGGTGTGTTGCGCCAATGCTGCAAACGATCCTTCCGTGGTGCTGGTCCACGGTGCGTTTGCCGACGGTTCTGACTGGGCGAAGGTGATCACCTTGTTACAGGCCAAGGGTGTGCAAGTACGGGCCGTGCAGAACGGTTTGAATTCACTGGCCGATGATGTGGTCACAACCCGTCGCGCTATTGAAGCGGCGCCGGGCAAAGTGGTGCTGGTCGGGCATTCGTGGGGCGGCAGTGTGATCACTGAAGCCGGTGCCAGTGACAAGGTAGCGGCGCTGGTTTACGTGGCCGCCTTCGCCCCGGACGTCGGGCAGACCACGGGTGAGCTCGGTAAAGACTATCCGCCGTCGCCGGGCATGCGCGAATTTGTGGCCGACAAGGCCGGGTATCTGTCGCTCACGCAGCATGGTATGGAGCAGGATTTTGCCCCGGACGTGCCCGCCGCGCAGGCCCGATTGATGGCCTCCACGCAAGGCGCCATCAATACCCGAGCGTTCGACGAACGCATCAGCGTGGCCGCGTGGAAGCAGAAGCCATCGTGGTACATCGTCAGTGAGCGCGATCGCATGATTGCACCTGAACTTCAGCGCGCACTCGCCAGGAAAATAAATGCCACAACGACGGCGCTGCCCACCAGCCATGTGCCGCATCAGTCCCGCCCGGCAGACGTGGCCAAGGTCATTACCGAAGCGCTGAACACCACGCGCTGAACATGACCTGCGATGTAAATCAAAGTCGCTAGATCAATAAATAGGGATATGAAAGATGACTGTAAATAGCAAGGTATTCGACTTTGTCATTCTGGGTGGCGGTTCTGCCGGCGCCGTATTGGCGGCACGTTTGTCGGAAGACCAACAACTTAGTGTTCTGTTGGTTGAGGCGGGTCGAGCCTTTGAACCCGATGAATATCCAGAAGCGATCTACAGCAGCAATATCATCGCCGCCAACGCGGATGGACGTTATGAGTGGGGGTATTTCGCAACGCCGGTCGATCAACCACAAGCGGTCTACGTTCCGCGTGGAAAAGTATTGGGCGGGAGTTCCGCCATCAATGGCGCCGTTGCCTGCCGTGCGTTGCCTTTTGACTTTGCGCGCTTCACTGCCAAAGGCCTGAAAGGCTGGAGCTTTGAAGAGGTGCTGCCCTATTACAAAAAAATGGAGCGCACCCCGCACGGTGAAGAAGAATGGCACGGCCGCAGCGGGCCGCTGCCGATTCACCAAATGTCATTGGAGTACATCACTCCTGTACAGCGCGCAATGGTCGAGGCGGCATGGGCTTGCGGAGCCAACAAAGTTGACGACTTTAATGACCCAGAGGCCAATAACGGCGCCGGCCCCATTCCAATGAACGTCATCAACGGTGTGCGCGTTAACACCGGGATGGCCTATCTCACCCGTGAAGTACGCGCTCGCCAAAACCTGACAATCCTGGATCAAAGCCTCATCGACAAAGTGTTGATTGAAGGCGGCAAGGTTCAGTCCGTGTTGTTGGCCGGAGGTGAAAAAGTCCACGGCAAAGAAGTTATTCTAAGCGCTGGCGCCTATGGCTCTGCTGCCATTCTTTTACGTTCAGGCATCGGTCCCTGGGCAGATCTTGAAGCATTGGATATTCCCTTGGTCAAAGAGGCGCCGGTCGGTGTTCGACTGCTCGATCATGCGTTCTTCTGGATGAATTTCAGTGGAACTGAAGCGTTGAAGGGGCAGGATCATCCGGTGGTGGGTGCGCAGTTGTGGGCCCACTCATCCTATGCCGGTTCGGATAAGGAACTGGATATCGCTATTTCTCCCTCGCATTTACTCGATCCCGCCAGCAGTCCGACAGGTGTCGCGTTTTCGCTGGGTCTGGAACTGATGCATTGCACGTCCCACGGTCGCCTGCGTTTGAAAAGTCGCGATCCCGAAGAGGCACCGGTTATCGAACTGAATCACCTGACCAGTGAGGATGATATGAACAGGATGATCGAGTGCTTCCGTCTGGCCAGAAAACTGGCCAACACGGAGCCGCTTAAAAGCATGATCGTGGAAGAACTCTATCCAGGCTCATCCACTGACGACAGTGATGAGCAAATTCGTGCCGCGCTGGCCAAAGGTGTGGGCACTTTGCAGCACTCTAGTTCGACGGCCCCGATGGGATTGCCGGATGACCCAAACGCCGTGGTGGATGAGGAGGGGCGTGTTTACGGCATAGAAGGGCTACGCGTTATTGATGCGTCTATTTTCCCCGAGATCCCGCTGATCAACTTGAACCCGACCGTCATCATGACGGCGGAAAAGTTGTCCGATGCCATTAAAAAATCCCGCCAGTCCGCATAAAAAACCTTGAGGGGGCATGCCATCTGGAAGGCATGCTCCCGACTTTCTCTGGATTACTAAAACTTGAACAAACTGTCCGAGATGCATTCTTTCGTCATGGTGGTGGACACCGGCAGTATTTCTGAAGCCGCGCGGCGTTTGGGTATCGCCAAGTCAATGGTCAGCCTGCGGATCCAGCAATTGGAAAAGCGCCTGGGCAGCATCTTGTTGGAGCGTGGCCGTCAGGCCCGGCTGACTGAGTCGGGCGAGGTGTTTTACCGTTATTGCGTGCGTATTCTGGCCGATGTCGAAGATGCCGAAGATGCAGTGTTGGCGTTTCAATCGAGTTTGCGCGGGGTCCTGCGGCTTGCCGCGCCGATGGCCTTCAGCATTCGCTACCTGACGCCGATTCTGTCGTCCTTCGCGGTGCGTTACCCCGAGTTGCGGCTGGATGTCGAGTTTGATGACCGCCACGTCAACCTGCACGAAGAGCAGTATGACGCGGCCATCCGCATCGGCGAGTTGCCTGACTCCTCCCTGGTCGCCAAGACCATTACGCCCAACCGTCACATCATCTGTGCGAGTCCGGATTACCTGGCCGCTCACGGCACACCGCAAACACCGCAAGAGCTGGCCCAGCATTTCGCCATGCTCTATGTGAATCGCGAACCCCACGGCATGTGGACGCTGCCGGTGAACAACACCTTGGAATCTTTCCGTGTCCGTTGCCGTATGCGCACCAATAATGGCCATCAACTTTTGGAAGCCGCCAAGGCCGGTATGGGCCTGGCGATTTTGCCGACCTTCCTGGCGGCGCAGGCGATTGTCGCCGGTGAACTTAAGGAGGTACTCGCGCCTTATGCCCCACGCGGCGGCAACATCTCGGCGGTTTACCGACGATCCCAGAGAGCTTCGCCCAAACTTCAGGCGCTGATCAACTTCCTCATCGAGCAGATCGGCAGCCCGCCGGTGTGGGAGCAAATGCTGACGGCTCACTCGCAACCACAGCGTTGATTCGTTCGAGAATAACGAAACGTAGAATCGTCTTTTGCCGGCTTATGAGTCTGCGCACCCTCCCATATGCTTTTTCCCAACAGACGCATCCTGGCGTCTGACAGGGAAGAAGACGGATGAAGAGTACCCTTAACAATCCTGCTCGCCGTGCTGTTCTGGCCGGCGGTGTTGTGGCCGCCGCTACGTTGGCGACGGGCAGTGGTTTGGCGCAGGCGTTGGAGTCAAGCGGCAGTACCGGCAAGCGTGCCGCTCATGGCACTGCGGTTGATGTGATTATTGTCGGTGGTGGCTCGGCAGGCGCGGTGTTGGCTCGCCGTTTGAGCGAGAACAACCAGCGTCAGGTGGTATTGCTTGAGGCGGGCCACAGCTACAGTCCACACAACTACCCCGAGATCATTGCCAGCAGTGACATCGTCGGTGCCAATGCCAATCCTGAGTTCGAATGGGGTTACAAGAGCCGACCGGGTTACATCGATCATCCCATCGGCACCTTGCGTGGCAAGGTGCTGGGAGGGAGTTCGGCGATCAACGGAGCGGTGGCCATCCGCGCCCGTGCCAGCGACTTCAAGCGCTGGGATCTGCCTGGCTGGAGCTATGAAGAGCTGCTGCCGTCGTTCAAAAAACTGGAAACCCACAGCGGTGGTGCCAGCCCGTTGCACGGCCATGAAGGGCCGCTTCCGGTGCATCAACTCGGCAAGGCCGATGTCACTCCCATGCAGCGGGCCTTCATCTACGCGACCTTCGCCAATGGCTACAGGGTGATTGAGGATTTTGACGGCGCTGACGCCCACGGCGTGGGCCCGTACCCGATGAACATCGTCAACGGCGTGCGGGTTAACACTGGCATGGCGTATCTCACCGAAGAGGTGCGCGCCCGCGACAACCTGCATATCCGTACCGACAGCCTGGTGGACAAAGTGCTGTTCGACGGTACTCGTGCGGTCGGTGTGCAACTGGGTAACGGTGAGAAGCTGCTGGCCGGGGAAGTCATCCTGTCGGCTGGCAGCTACGGCAGCGCCGCGATTCTGTTGCGTTCCGGTATTGGTCCTGGCGAGGACCTGCGTGCCTTGCAGATTCCACAAGTCGCCGAGCTTGCAGTCGGGCAGAACCTGGTGGATCACCCGTTCTATTACAACGCCTATGCCGCCAGGCCTGACCTGATCGGCAGCCAATCGCCCGCCATCGGGGCCAAACTCTGGACCCACAGCCGTTCTGCCGAGAATGGCGAGCTGGATCTGCATATCACGGCCACTCACTTGTTTCCCCATGATCAGAGCCCGACCGGCGTCGGCTTCGTGCTCGCGGTAGCCCTGACCCGGCCACTGTCTCGGGGCAAGGTGACGCTGGCCAGTCGCGATCCGTTCGTGGCACCGAACATCGACTTGAATTTTCTCGCCGAGCCCAAGGATCGCCAGCGCCTGCTGGATGGCATCCGCCTGGCCCGCAAAATCGGCACCACGGGGCCTCTGAATTCGTTGATCCATTCCGAGCTCAACCCCGGTCAAGGCAACGATTCGGACGAGGCCTTGCTGGCCAGTGTCAAAACCAGTCTCGACACCTATCACCACCCGACCTCGACGGCCCCGATGGGCAAGCCTGGGGATGCGCGGGCGGTGGTCGACCTGCAAGCGCGGGTCATCGGTGTGCAGAGGTTGCGCGTGGTGGACGCGTCGATCTTCCCCGACGTGCCATCGGTCGCCACCAACATCACTGTGATTGCCACCGCCGAGCACATTGCCCGTCTTTACGTTTGACCTTCAGGAACCTGCCTCTATGAACAGCACTCCGGTATTGAACTGGATCGACGGCCAATGGCTGGACTCCGGTGTTTACAAAGAATCCATCGACCCTGCGACCTACGAGCTGATTGGTCGATACGCCGAAGGAGGCTTGAACGAAGCGCAACAAGGGATAGAAGCGGCGCAACGGGCGTTTGCCGAAACACCCTGGAAAGATGACCGCCAATTGCGCGCTCAGGTTTTGCTGGAGCTGGCGGACGCCTTTGAGCGCAACGCCGATGAGCTGATCGATACCCTGGCGCTGGAAAACGGCAAGATCAGACCCGAAGCCGAGTTCGAGGTCAGCATGGTGCCCTCCAAATTGCGCTATTACGCCTCCCTGGCGCGTGCCGAATACGGTCGAGCAGCCGAGCCAAAACCCGGCAAGATATCGTTGGTGATTCGTCAGGCGGTAGGCGTGGCGGGCATCATCGTGCCGTGGAACTCGCCGGTGGTGCTGATGATTCGCTCGCTGGCACCGGCGCTGGCGGCCGGTTGCACCACGGTCATCAAAATGCCCGGGCAAACTGCCCAGACCAACTGCCTGGTGGCCCGGATCATGAGCGAGGCGCTGTCGCTGCCGCGCGGCGTGATCAATCTGTTCAGCGAGCATGGCGCGGCCGGCTCCATCCATTTGGTGGAGTCACCCCGGGTCCCGGTGATCAGTTTTACCGGCAGCACCACCACAGGTCGGGCGATTTCAGCCGTGGGGGCGCAGCACCTCAAACGTTTTGGCCTGGAGTTGGGTGGAAAAACGCCCATGCTGGTGTTTAACGATGCCGACCTTGATGCCGCAGTACCCACTCTGGTGAAAGCCCTGACGGTATTCGCCGGTCAGTTCTGCATGACCGGTTCGCGGCTGCTGGTGCAACGCGATATCGCCACGGCGTTGACCGATCGTCTGGCCGAGCGACTGGAAGCCGTGCGTGTGGGGCCCGCCGCGGATTCGGCCAGCGAAATGGGTCCGTTGATCGATAAGCCCAACGTGCAACGGGTCAATCAAATCGTGAAG
The DNA here is from genome assembly GCF_008370005.1 of Pseudomonas sp. ANT_J28. Classification (NCBI taxonomy): domain Bacteria; kingdom Pseudomonadati; phylum Pseudomonadota; class Gammaproteobacteria; order Pseudomonadales; family Pseudomonadaceae; genus Pseudomonas; species Pseudomonas sp. ANT_J28. Next base: position 60,007 of record NZ_VOBM01000014.1, on the reverse strand, counting down.
GAGGCGATTACCGCCGGTGCCCAGGTCATCGTTCGCGGTGGCCCGGTGACCGAGGGGCCTTTGGCCAAGGGCGCGTTCTATCGCCCGACACTGCTGCGGGTCAGTGACCCCGAGATGGCCATCGTCCAGCGCGAGACCTTCGGCCCGGTGCTGACGCTGCAGGTATTCGACAGCGAAGCCGAGGGGATCGAACTGGCCAACAACAGCGAGTTCGGTCTGGCGGCCAGTGTCTGGACCCGCGATGTCGACCGCGCGCTGCGGGTGGCCCGCGAGCTGGAGGCGGGCACGGTGTGGGTCAATGATTGGGCCGTGGTCTACGACGAGTTCGAAGAAGGGGGTTTTAAACAGTCGGGGCAGGGGCGCCTCAACGGCGTGGCGGCCATGGATGACTTTGTCGAGTACAAACACATCGCCCTCAATCCTGGCCTGCGTCAAGGCTGAATCCAATGCAGCCACCCCGATTATTGATCGGCATGCTGCTGGCAGGGACGCTTGCCGCGTCCTCTGCCTTTGCCGCCAACCAGAATAATGTGTCGCCCATGAGAAGTGCCCCCATGTCCCAGGACAGACTTTACGACGCTTTACTTGACGCACTCGCCGCGACGTTCGGCCATCACCCGGGATTTCGCACGACCCATGCCAAGGGTGTATTGCTACGCGGAACCTTTGCGGCTTCTCCATCAGCCCCGATGTTAAGCCGGGCTGCCCATTTGCAGGGGCAACCGGTGCCGGTGGTGCTGAGGTTCTCCAACTTCAGCGGCGTGCCCGCCACCGAGGACGGCGATCCGCAGGCCAGTCCTCACGGCCTGGCCGTTCGCTTTACGCTGCCGGACGGTGAGTTCACGGATATCGTGACGCACTCGTTCAACGGCTTTCCAGTGGACACGCCCGAAGACTTCCTGAGTTTTTTGCAAGGCATTGCCGCCAACGTCGCCACACCGCCGGATCCGCTGCCGCTGCAAACCTTTCTGGCCAGTCATCCACGCGCAGAGCATTTTCTTCAGGCACCCAAGCCCGCGCCCAGCAGTTACTCCAGTGTCGAGTACTTTGGCGTGAATGCCCTGGTGTTCAGCAACCGTCAGGGTGAAGTATTTATCGGTCGCTACCGTATTGAACCGTTGCGGGCAGAGCCTGCATTGAGTGATCAGCAAGCCGCCGCGATGCCAGCCGATTATTTGCAGGACGAAATCGGCGCACGACTGGCCAGGGGGGCAGTGAAGTTACGTCTGGTGGTGCAACTGGCGGCGCCGGGGGATGCCATCGAGAATGGTTCGATCCCTTGGTCACGCAGCCATGAGGAAGTCGAGCTGGGGATTCTGACCCTCGATACGCTTGTCCCGGCCGAGAAACAACAGCTCGCCCAGCAGCGCCTTGATTTTAACCCCGGGCGGTTGCCCGATGGCATCGCCCCCAGTCGCGACCCGATGATTCTGGCGCGCGAACGCCTCTACCAGCGGGCCATGCTCCGGCGGCAGCAACCATGAGCATGGACGCTGAAATCGGTGTCAGTGTGATTGTGCATGAGGTCAATCGGCAGTATCAGGCGTTGTATGAGCAATGGATGAACAAGGCCATCGACGCCCATCAGCAGTTTCCGGGTTACCTGGCGACGGATGTGGTCAAACCGGTCGGCTCGCACTTGCGCTACGCAATCATCCTGCGCTTTGTCAGCAAGGGGCATGTCACGGCCTGGCTGGAATCCCGGGTCCGTCATGCCTTGTTGCGCGAGTCGTTGCCCTGGCTGCGGCAGGACTACCACCGTACCGACGATGATTCAAAATTCTGGTTTGAGCCGCTGCAAGGACGGGTGCCCGTCGAGCGATGGAAGCAATGGTTATTGTCCTGGATGATCGTATTGCCATTGACCGTTTTTGTGCCTTGGGTGTTGGCGGCTCTGCTTGAACTGTCCGATCTGCGTCTGCCGATCTGGTTATTCAAGGTGGCGGTTGCCGGGGTGGTGTCATTCAGTATGGTCTACGGGTTGATGCCGTTGACGACGCGTCTGATGTCGCGCTGGTTGTTGAGCTGACGTCGGTGGCGGCAGGGGAGAAAGGTGTACTTTTGTCCTTTGTCGACTCCTTTGTAGGAATATTAAATCCACTGTTTGCCACGATATAGCCGCTATAAGCCTTGCAATAAGTTATCCGTGATCATTCCCGAAAAAGTTGTCTCTACCGGTCCGATAAGAAAGACAGGTCCCACACCATCCCATTGAACCGTTACGGTCCCGCCATCACATTCAACCTCAACGGAATGGTCTAACAAGCCACGACGAATTCCGTTAACAGCGGCGCCACAAGAGCAGGAACCCGAACCGAGCGGAATACCACCCCAGCGCTCCCAGATGCGCAACCGAATGTGCTTCCGGTTAATGATCTGGACGAAATGCACGTTCGTCCTGAGGGGAAATAGGGGATGGGTTTCGATTGTCGGGCCGATTGTCGCTATATCAAGGGCTGTTAGATCATCCACAAAATAGGTGCAGTGAGGATTTCCCATGCTGCAAGCTGTTGGGTCACCAGCAAGAGGCAAAGCAGCAGTGTCCAGTTCCAGAGCCAGGGGAATATCTGACCAGCTGAAGAGCGGTTCCCCCATGTTGACGGAAATTGCGCCGGTAGAGGTTCGTTCGCAAGTGAGTAGACCACGGTTGGTTCGGAGCGCTATCGAAGTGGTATTTGATTCGCGCATCAGCATATCCGCGGCGCCCCGCGTTGCGCTGCCACAAACGTCCAGCGTGGAGCCATCTGCATTCCAAAACATCAAACGCGCATCTGCATCATCGCAATCGAGCACCACCGCGAGTTGATTGAATCCGACTCCTCGGTGCCGATCACCCATTCGCCGAGCCAGGGTACTTGTCATTGGATTGGCCGCGTTTCGCGAGTCCACAATAACGAAGTCATCGCCATTGGCGTGCATTTTATGAAAGCTCAGCGGCATAAATAAATCCTGGCTGAATTGACCGGCGTTTAAAGGCGATCTAGCCCCAATTCGGTGCTCTGATCCGTATTTTCCCGCGCTATCTGCATCTGTAACGCACACCGCCGCTGGCTCACAATAACGGCACGCTCCGCAGTCGCGGCAACCGCTGCACCGCAAACTCAAAATGTAGGAGGCCCAATGGGCAAGATGGCGATTTTCCTGGGTGGATTTCTGGTGTTGACCATTCTGATTGGTGCCCTGGCCACGATCTCTCCCACTTAGTCCTTCCAGCGTTCAAACATCCTCCCGCCAGCGCCGTGCCTGTACGACCAACGCTGGCGCAAAGTGCAGCACGACCATTCGCACCAGGTGATGGGTCAGGATGAACACCACGTTCAGCCCGCCACTGAAGGCGACGAGGGCGATGGTTTCGATGGCGCCAGGCATGTACGCCAGCCACAACGACAGGGGATCGCTGCCCAGAACCCGCGCGGCCACTGCGGCAAACGCCGCTGCGATCAGCAACATCAAGGCGACGGCCATCAGCCCGGCCCGTCCGTGGCGGACAAGTTCTGCGAGGCTAATGTCTTTGAATTTCGAGCCAATCAGCACACCGAGCAGGACCACGGCGGTGTCGACACTCCATGACGGCAGGAGGAAGGCCTGGAGATAGCCCAGCTTGATATAGACGCCGGTGACGATGATCGCGGTGAGCATGAACGGTGCCGGAACGCCGGCGCGCAACAGCAAGCGGCCGAGCAACAGGCACAAGGCGATCAGCGACAGCAGGGTCAGCGCGGTACTCATGAGCAGCGGGCTGCTCTCGGCAAGTGCCACGTCGGTCTGTCCGGGAATGCAAAAACTGACCAGCACGGTGATCGACAGCAGTCGCACCAGGTGCACGACGATCACCTTGCTGGACGCGCGCTCGGACTCGAGCAAATCGAACACGGCGGCGAGTGCACCCGGATACACGGCTAACAGGGAGTCCTTCGGGTTCCATCCCGAGACCTTGAGCAGCCACAAACCGGCCACGGTGCTCTGGACCATCAAGCCCAGCAGCATGAAGCCCAGGCTTGGCAACATAGCGGCCGCCGTTTGGCTGTTCCACGACGTGAACATCAGACCGGTCGCGATTCCCAACACGATTTGCACGTAGCCAAGGCTGAAGGGCAGCGTGGGGGAAAAACGCAAATTGCTGGCGATCAACGCGGTGGCGAATATCGAACCCAGCAACAGGCCATGGGGGAGGCCGGCATATTGCAGCGCGGTGCCGACGCCGGTGGCGATCAGCAAACTCAGGAGGGTTTTCATGGTGTTGATGAGTCTTCCTTGATTCTTGTATGAACCCAACGCTTGCATCCGGGCACCCACGTTTTCCCATCTAACGGCGTGAAGCGTCAAGTGACAAAAAGCACAACGCCTCCGCAGTGGGAGGCGTTGCAGTTTCAGCGATACCGCTCGTGTTACTTAAGGTCGAAGCGATCCAGGTCCATCACTTTGGCCCAGGCGGCTACGAAGTCTTTGACGAACTTCTCCTGCGCATCAGCGGTTGCATAGACTTCCGCCAAGGCCCGCAACTGCGCATTCGAGCCGAAGACGAGATCGACGCGGGTGCCGGTCCACTTCACTTCGCCGGTTTTGCGATCGCGCCCTTCAAACTCCTCATTAGCCTCCGACACAGGTTTCCATTCCACGCCCATGTCCAGCAGGTTTTTGAAGAAGTCGTTGGTCAACGCTTCCGGCTGCTGGGTGAACACACCGTGTCTGGTTTGTCCGACGTTGGTATTCAGCACGCGCATGCCGCCAATGAGCGCGGTCATTTCTGGCGCGGTGAGGCTCAGCAGTTGCGCCTTGTCGATCAACAGCTGCTCGGCCGCTACGCTGTATCTGCCTTTGAGGTAGTTGCGGAAGCCATCGGCGATGGGTTCGAGGAAGCCGAAAGACTCCACGTCCGTCTGCTCTTGGGAGGCGTCCATCCGTCCTGGTGTGAACGGCACTGTCACGGTTTGACCGGCATTTTTCGCTGCCTGTTCGACGCCGGCGTTACCGGCCAGCACGATCAGGTCTGCCAGCGAGATCTTCTTGCCGCTGTTGTTGAACTCGCTCTGGATACCTTCGAGTTTTGCCAGTACATTCGCCAGTTGGTCAGGCTGGTTGGCCTGCCAGAACTTCTGCGGCGCCAGACGCAAACGCGCACCGTTGGCACCGCCGCGTTTGTCGGAGCCGCGGAAAGTGGAAGCTGCCGCCCAAGCCGTTGATACAAGCTGCGAGACTGACAGGCCTGAGGCCAGAAGTTTGCTTTTGAGTGCAGCGACATCGCTGTCGGTGACCAAAGGATGGTCGACCTCTGGAATCGGATCTTGCCAAATCAGCTCTTCATTCGGCATTTCCGGGCCGAGGTAGCGGGAGAGGGGGCCCATGTCGCGGTGGATCAGCTTGAACCAGGCGCGGGCGAACGCGTCGGCCAACTGGTCTGGATTGGCCAGGAAGCGCCGCGAAATGGGTTCATAGATCGGGTCGAATCGCAGTGACAGGTCGGTGGTCAGCATGGTCGGATTACGACGCTTGGACGGGTCGTGAGCATCCGGAATGATGCCGGCACCGGCGCCGTTTTTCGGTATCCACTGGTTCGCACCGGCCGGGCTTTTACTCAGTTCCCACTCGAAGCCGAACAGGTTTTCCAGATAATTGTTGCTCCACCGGGTGGGCGTGGTGGTCCAGGTTACTTCCAGGCCGCTGGTAATGGTGTCAGGGCCCTTGCCGGTGCCGAAGCTGTTCTTCCAGCCAAAGCCTTGGGCTTCGAGGCCAGCGGCTTCGGGCTCGGCGCCGACATTGTCGGCAGGTCCTGCGCCGTGGGTCTTGCCGAAGGCGTGGCCGCCGGCGATCAGTGCCACGGTTTCTTCGTCATTCATCGCCATGCGCGCGAAGGTTTCGCGAATGTCCTTCCCGGCAGCGACCGGGTCGGGGTTACCTTCCGGGCCTTCCGGGTTCACATAGATCAGGCCCATTTGCACGGCGGCGAGCGGGTTCTCCAGGAAGCGCCCCTGGTCGGTGCGGCTCTCCTCATTTTCCCCCGGCTCTGCAACGAGCGGGCCTTCGCCGGGCTCTTGCATGGGTTCGTTTTTTTTGCCGTAGCGGGTGTCGCCGCCCAGCCACTTGTTTTCCGAGCCCCAGTAGACGTCCTCATCCGGTTCCCAAACGTCCGGACGGCCACCGGAAAAACCAAAGGTCTTGAAGCCCATGGACTCCAGCGCGACGTTGCCGGTGAGGACGATCAGATCCGCCCAGGAAATTTTACGACCGTACTTTTGCTTGATCGGCCAGAGCAGTCGCCGTGCTTTGTCGAGGCTGACGTTGTCCGGCCAACTGTTGAGCGGCGCGAAGCGTTGCTGACCGGAACCGGCGCCACCACGACCGTCACCGGTGCGGTACGTACCGGCGGCGTGCCAGGCCATGCGAATGAAGAGTGGCCCGTAGTGACCGAAGTCCGCCGGCCACCAGTCCTGGGAATCGGTCATCAACGCAGTCAGGTCTCTTTTGACTGCTTCAAAGTCCAGACTTTTGAATGCTTCGGCGTAGTTGAAGTCCTCGTCCATGGGGTCGGACAGGGACGAGTGCTGATGGATGATCTTCAGATTCAGTTGGTTCGGCCACCAGTCGCGGTTTGTCGTGCCACCGCCAGCGGCGCTAAGGAACGGGCATTTCGATTCGTTTGCCATGTGTGAGCTACCTTTGGTCGTATTCATCCGGCTATCCGGCCCTGCGTGGGCGTTAAACAGCAACGGGCGAAACCAATGACACAGGCTGCAGGGCCAGCAGTTTGATCAACTGATTGTTTTGATCACACGGGAATTCTGAACAGCGGCAATCGAGTTGCCCGCACGGTGGCCTACGGCAGGTTTAGTCAGGCTTCTGACCCATTCCTATCTCCTTATCAGCTCTTGACCGGCCGGCTTATGGTGCCGGCGCTCGAGTAAGGTTAGACCCCAGTTGGGAAGTCAGCTAATAGGGTGAGTATTGGGTCATGATAGGCAGATCCTTTTACGGGTATCAGGGGAAGGCCCCGCGTCTATTTGAAGCATAGTCGCGGGAAAGCCGTTACTTACGCACATTCTTGGATGGATCCAAACCATGCACCTCACCTACCGTCCCGTCAGCGCTGAAGATGTCCTGACGATTTGCGATTTCCCCCAAAATCCCCAAGAGCTGTTTTTTATGTTCCCGAAGGCGCAGTACCCGCTGACGGAGGATCAACTGCAGGCATCGATTGCTCAACGTTGCGACTCAACGGTGGTTGAGGCGGACGGTTCTGTGATGGGCTTTGCTAACTTTTACAGGTTTGAGCGCGATGGTGTTTGCGCGATCGGCAATGTGATCGTGTCGCCCAAGGCTCGGGGGAAAGGGATCGCGAAGTTTTTGCTGCAGACGATGGTGGGGCTGGCGTTTGAGCGTCATCGGGCACGCGAGGTGCAGCTGTCGTGTTTCAACGAGAATACGGCGGGGCTGCTTCTGTATCCGCAGCTTGGGTTTGTTCCGTATGGGGTTGAGGAGCGGTTGGCGCCGGACGGGCGCCGGGTGGCACTGATAAACATGCGGTTACTTACCGAAGCCGTCAGTATGGAAATCCCATGTGCGTAGATAAAGCGTGCTCCGTCGTGCTGCGAAACAAGCGTTGCGAGCGCTTCTGGAAGAGCCTGGTGGAGGATCGTGAATTAGACTAAACACCGGACATCCGACGGTAGGAGCGACAACAGTGGCGGAATTGGGATGGACTCGCTGATCACGGCCGCAGCACAGGCGCTGGCAGCGGGTGATCCGCTCGGCGCGCTGAACCGGGTTGCGTTGCGCGACGATGCGCCAGCGCTGGCGTTGCGCGGGATTGCGATGGCGCAACTCGGCGATCTGGTGCGAGCCAAGGCGCTGGTGCAGAGGGCCGCGCGAGCCTTCGGTCCGAAGGAGGCCTTGGCTCGGGCGCGCTGTGTGGTCGCCGAGGCCGAGATCGCGCTGGCCTCCCGGGAGCTGGGCTGGCCGGTGAAGGCACTCGAATCGGCGCGGGTGACGCTTGAGACGCACGGCGATCGAGTGAACGCTGCTCATGCGCGGTATCTGCAGATTCGGCGTTTGCTGCTGATCGGGCATCTCGAAGAGGCTGACGTGCTGCTCGCCGAGCTTGACCCCGCGCCATTACCGCCAGCATTGCACGCCGCCCACGAACTGGTCGTGGCGGGGATCGCGATGCGACGACTCGAGACGAACAAGGCGCGGTCTGCACTCACCAGGGCCGAGCACGCCGCGCGCGACGCCGATATTCCTGCGCTGACGGCCGAGGTGGAAAACGCTGCCCTTGTCCTGAACACGCCCGTCGCGCGTTTGATTGCCCATGGCGAAGAGCGGCCTCTGTTGCTGGATGAGGTTGAAGCGTTGCTGGCGTCCACGTCGTTGGTTGTGGACGCCTGTCGCTACGTCGTGCGTGGCGCCGGCATGTCGGTTCCCCTCGCCACACGCCCGGTCTTGTTCGCCCTCGCACGAGCACTGGCCGAAGCATGGCCGGCCGACGTGTCGAGGGAAACGCTGATTGCCCGGGCCTTTCGTATGAAGCACGCCGATGAGTCCCTTCGCGCGCGGTTGAGAGTCGAAGTCGGGCGACTGCGCGCGGCGCTGAAACCCTTGGCCGGCGTCACTGCAACCCAACGTGGTTTTGCGCTGGTGTCGCTGGTTGCCTCTGACGTTGTGGTGCTGGCGCAACACGTCGAAGAGAAACACGCGGAGGTGTTCGCTTTCCTCGTCGACGGTGAGTCGTGGTCGAGCTCGGCCCTGGCACTGGCCCTCGGTGCCAGCCAGCGGACAGTGCAACGGGCACTCGAGGAATTGGCCCGCGCGGGCAAGGTGCAGTCGTTCGGTCGCGGCCGGGCACGTCGCTGGATGACCCCGCCGGTGCCGGGTTTCGCGACGACCTTGTTACTCCCGGTGCCACTGCCGGGTGACTAGGATGAACGCCACCCACCCGTAACGAGGAATGCCAATATGAAACAGTCAGCAGCTCAAATCCTCCGTGAATATGGACCCTTTGCCGGTGTCGACAAGGTGCATGGCGTCACCTGGGACGGCCAGCACGTGTGGTTTGCCACCGGCGACAAACTTAACGCCCTGGACCCGGCGAGTGGCAAGACACTGCGTTCAATCGATGTCGCCGCCCATGCCGGCACCGCCTTCGACGGCCAGCACCTGTTCCAGATCGCTGAGGATCGCATCCAGAAAATTGACCCGCAGACCGGCCGTGTACTCGCAACTATTCCGGCGCCTGGCGACAGTGACTCAGGGCTGACGTGGGCGGAAGGGACGCTGTGGGTCGGCGAGTATCGGGATCGCAAGATTCATCAGATCGATCCCGAGAACGGCGCGATTCTGCGCACCCTTGAATCCAACCGCTTTGTCACCGGGGTGACCTGGGTCGAAGGTCAGCTGTGGCATGGCACCTGGGAAGAAGACGAGAGTGAGTTACGCCATATCGATTCGACCACCGGCGAGGTGCTGGAGAGCGTGAAACTGCCGGCCGGCGTCGGGGTGTCGGGGCTTGAATCGGACGGCGACGAGCAGTTTTTCTGCGGCGGCGGTGGCAGTGGAAAGGTGAGGGCGGTGCGGCGCCCCAAATGAGACGCCGCTCAATCACTCACGGCGCGCCAAACAACATCGTCCAATAAACGCCTTCATCGCTACGCGCATCCGCCGCATAGGCTGCACCCATCTGAGTAAACATCGGATTCATCAGGTTGGCGCAATGCCCCGGGCTGCCCAGCCAGCCCGACATCGCCTTGCTCGGTGAGCCCTGGCCGGCGGCGATGTTCTCACCGATCTGCCGGCCACGGAAACCGGCGGCTCTGGCCCGGTCTGCGGGCATCTCACCGTCGGGGTCCTGGTGGGCGAAGTAGTTGCCGTAGGCCATTGCTTTGCTGTGCCCTTGCGCTGCAGCGCCCAGGGCTGCGTTCCAGGCCAATGGCCGTGCGGCAGCGAAGCGCTGACGACCGCAGAGGCGCGGCTTTGAGCGTGTCGCATTGACCTGTGCCAGCAACGCTTTACTGACGGCTCGCGAATCACCCACGCGACTGTCCAGCACGGGCTGCGCCAGCACCACCTGCCACTCACTCCGAGCGCGACTGACGCCAATGTCGGCATATTGAGTGTCGAGCAACGCTCCGCAGTAATCACTCTGGAGCATGTCGAAGGCCTCATCGGCATCCTGCGCACCGACCACGCGAATTGTGCGCACCGTCACCGCCTGATAACCGGACGCTTTCAATCGATCGCGCAATCCGCCGCCATAGCCGATCGGCAAGGCCAGGTTCGACTTCAACGCCAGCGGCGATAACGCTCGCCCCGCTCGCCCCGCGCGCCCCGAGCAGCGATCGGGGTGAGCGCGGTAGTCGTTGATGGCTTCCACCAACTGCCTTTCGGCACCGGCGTGGGCGGTGTTGGCGAACAGGGAAAACAGAGGAATGAAACAGAGCGAGGCAACGCGAACGGACAGGCGGGTTTGGCGCATGGATGAATAGCTCTGAGCGGGCAAGTGGAACTCACGGCTCGGCTATGACTGGCGCTTCAACACAAGGTTCACGGGTGCAAGAGACATATTTGCGCTGGGCGCAGTGCGTCCGCCAAAGAGGACATGGAGGTGTCGTATGATGGCTTCTTTTTACCTGTCACAAGGACGCAATCATGCCGCTAAGCAAACGCGATCAGGCGCACATCGAGCGTCGCCTGATTGCCACCCTGACTGAGGCGTGTGAGACGGCCAAAGTGGAAATCGTCGGGTTCTGCTGGCTGACCCACGAGGTCGATTACGAGGTGTTCCCCTCCAGCCTGAGGGTCATCTGGGTCTTTGATACGCAGGCCAATAAGGATCAGGCACTGGCCAGTGGGCAGGGCGAGCGCATGGTCGAGTTGACTGCCAATGCATTAAACGAAGCGGACGTTCTCGTCAGCCCGGTCTCGGCCCATGTGCAGTTCGATTCTGAAGAAGAATGCCAGCGCGCCAATGGCGGAAACTGGCAACAACGCTTGTCGCGCCCGCTCACTTCGAAAACTTTCGCGCCCCGGCCACGCAAAGGATCACCGCGACGGTAACCCCCAGCATGCCGAGGCTGACGTGTTCGTGAAGCAGCGTGGCCGCCAGCGCCAAACCAAAAAACGGCTGCAGCAGTTGCAGTTGGCCGACGGCAGCAATCCCGCCTTGGGCCAGCCCGCGGTACCAGAATACGAAACCAATCAGCATGCTGAAGATCGATACGTACGCCAGGCTGAACCACGCGGATGGGGTGATTCCCGAGAACGAAGCAGGGGCCATGAACCAGCTCAGCGGGACCATGACGGGCAGCGACAGCACCAGTGCCCAAGAGATCACCTGCCAACCTCCCAGAGTTCTTGAAAGCTTGGCGCCTTCTGCATAACCCAGCCCGCAGGCAAGGATGGCCAGCAGCATTAGAATGTCGCCTGTCGGCGAAGCGGTCAGGCCTTGGGAGACCGCAAACCCCACAACCAATGCGCTGCCCAGCACCGAGAAGAACCAGAACACCGGCCGTGGACGCTCTCCGCCGCGCAACACGCCGAATACCGCAGTGGCGAGTGGCAACAAGCCAACGAAGACGATGGAATGCGCCGACGTCACGTACTGAAGCGCCAGCGCCGTCAGCAGCGGAAACCCCACTACAACGCCCATTGCCACTATCACTAAGGGCAAAAGCTGACGCTTGGCAGGACGCTTTTCTTTAAACAGCACCAGCATGCAAAGCGCCAGGAGCCCGGCAATCGCCGCTCGGGCAACGGTCAGGAAAACCGGATCGAATTCCAGCACGGCCAACCGTGTGGCCGGCAGCGAGCCGCTGAAAATCAGCACGCCGATAAATCCGTTGAGCCATCCGCTCGCGGTCTTTTCCGTCATTGGGTTTTGCAGGGTCCGTTCCATTTCAGGGCACTCTGAATTTGCAGAGATCCATCGTATGATCGACGATCACTACAATCAAAAAATTGTCATGGATACATCTCGACATGCCTCGCTCACGGTACAAGTCATTAGTGGATGCTTTTGCGGCTGACATCCGGTCAGGCCGATTGTTGCCGGGCACGCGGTTGCCGACGCATCGCCAGCTGGCGGCAACAGAGGGGCTGGCATTGGTGACCGCCTCTCGGGTCTATGCAGAGCTCGAAGCCATGGGCCTGGTCAGCGGCGAGACGGGGCGAGGCACGTTCGTGCGGGAGACGGCGTTGCCGCCGGGCTTGGGTATCGACCAGAAAAACGTTGCCGTGGGCATGACCGACCTCAACTTCAACTATCCCTCGCTGCCAGGGCAGGCAGAGCTCTTGCGAAATGCACTGCGCCAGCTCGCCTCGGGCGGAGATCTGGAATCCTTGTTGCGCTACCAGCCACACGCCGGGCGCCTGCATGAGCGTGCTTCTGTTGCACGCCATTTACTCGCCCGAGGGCTGACAGTGGATGCCGAGCAAGTGTTAATGGTCAGTGGTGCTCAGCATGGGCTGGCCGTGACGATGATGGCGCTGCTGCAACCCGGTGATGTGATTGCAGCGGATGCGCTGACCTATTCAGGATTCATCGTACTGGCCGAAGCCTTGCACCTTGAAATCGTGCCCATTCCCGTGACCGAGAAGGGCTCTGATCTGGAAGCGCTGGATCGTCTGTGCCGGAGTCGCCGCGTGCGGGCGGTGTACTCGATGCCGACGCTGCACAATCCGCTGGGGTGGGTGATGAGTGCCGATCAGCGCGATTCGCTGGTGACAATTGCGCGCAGGCATGACTTGCTCATCATCGAGGACGCCGCTTATGCCTTCCTTGCCGAGGATCCGCCGGCACCGATAGCGCAACTCGCACCCGAGCGGACCGTTTACGTTTCAGGGCTCTCCAAAAGCGTGGCCACGGGACTGCGCGTAGGCTTCGTCGCAGCCCCGACCGAAAAAGTGCCCGCGCTGGAGCGAACGATCAGGGCGACCACCTGGAATACCCCGGGCGTGCTGACGGCGATCGCGAGCACGTGGCTCGACGATGGCACGGTCATGCAACTGGAAGCTGAAAAACGCCTGGATGCACAGGCCAGGCAAGCCATCGCAGCAGAAGTGCTGGCGGGGCTTGCGTGCGTTGGTCACCCGTCGTCCTATTTTCTTTGGCTGCCGTTGTCTGAAGATGCGAGGGCAGACCAGATCGCCGCGGCGCTGCTGCGTGAAAAAGTGGCGGTTTCCACCGCTGAGCCTTTTGCCACTTCTGCTCATATACCGCATGCGATTCGCCTGGCGCTGGGGTCGGCAGAGTTGGGTGCACTGCGTGAGGCGCTTGAAAAAGTTAAGTGGGTGATTGGTGCTTATTCATAATTTAAAGTCGCCCACCGCCATCTATATTGAAAGGTCCAGTCCGCCGCAGGTGATGCAAGCGCCCTGACGAGTGGCGAATCCATTCACGCAGTGATGATGGACGACTCGAAGTCAAGCTTTCGTCCCCTGGCACCAAGGGTGATGGCACCAATCCGGAGCAGTTGTTCGCCACGGGTTGGTCAGCCTGCTTCATCGGTGCGATGCAGGTCGCTGCCGGCAAATTGCAGGCTCGCCTCAACATCAGCCTGCCGGGAATGGCCCGCGAAACGGCCCGGGCGCTCGTGGATGAAGGGCACAAGCTGTGTCCGTACTCCAAAACCACGCGGGGCAACATCAACGTTGAGATCAACCTGATCTGAGCCGGACCTGTTACGCAACATTGGGCAAGGTATCGCAAGGGTGAAGCTCAGCGTTTCGCCCTCGCGCTTTGCGTCTCGGCCCTCGCCAGCGCCGCTCCCGCCGCCGATACCCAGGCCATTCAACCCTTCCACGTCAATGTTGCGGACAAGGAACTCGCCGATCTGCGCAACCGTATCGCGGCGACACGCTGGCCGGACAAAGAGACGGTTTCCGATCGATCGCAGGGCGCACAACTGGCACAGCTGCAGGCGCTGGTTCGCTGCTGGGGGCTTTACTGGGAGAACATGGGGCGAAACCCTCTTTCTTCGGCCGCACAGAAGACCACCGAGATTACGCTGCCGGTGGCCGTCACCGTGTTTCCAGAGGATGTCTACTGCCCGCCAGAAACATGGGCCCGGCGCGCTTATAGCAACCTGCTCTACTTTCACCAGGGGGCGCGGCGGGCACCGCCACTTACAAACCATCGCCCAACACCTTGAGATACTCGGGGCTCTCGGAAATGGAGTTGTGCCCCGTACCCGGTATGACCTTCAGCGACGCCACCCCGTTGGCGAAATGCGTGAAGAGCCTCTCAGTGCTGGAACGCGGTATCACTTCGTCGTGCTCCGCCGCGATCAGGAGCGTTGGCACCGTGATGTGGGCGGCGTACTTCCAGGATTCAAAGGTGTCCTTGAGCAACCATTTCACCGGGAAAATGGGGAACTGCCGGGCGGCGAGTTCTAAAACACTGTTGTAGGGCGTGATCAGCACCAGACGCGCCGCCGGGCGTTGGCTGGCGAGGCGCACGGCGACGCCCGAGCCCAGGCTGCGACCGACCACCGTAATGTGTGGATGTGTGGTGTAGACCAGGTCAAACAAGGTCATGGCGTCGCGCGAGATCATCTCCTCGGAGGGCGATCCGGAACTGCCACCGTAGCCTCGGTAGTGCAGCAAGTAGAGGGCGTGATCGGGAAAGGCTTCGGAAAACGAAGGCAGACTGCGGGAGACGTCCTCGGCATTTCCACCGAAATAGATCAATGCTTTGGACCCCTCGTGCGGCCTGACGGAGACCAGCACCTGAGCGTCGTCGACCGACAGTGTGAGCAGCGTTGCCGAGGTGCCGACAGCGCGGGGTTGCGGGAAGTAGATGAGGGCGCGCTGGAAGATGAACAGCGCAGCGCAGAGTGCCAGATACAAAACGGCAATGATGACGACGAGGGACACCAGAGTTCGTGACATTCGGCTAACTTTAGTGGGCGGCATTGACGGCTCTGGCCTGAAGACGGCTATCGCTTGATCGCTGTCAGAGTGTAGTAGACCGATAGCGGACAATTCCATGAGCCACACTGACGGGTACACGCGTCGAAAAATACTCACGCTGGCGGCCGGTGCTTCGGCGGTTTTCACCTTCGATCCGGCTTTTGCAGCATCCACGCCGTCGACCGAAACAGGAGGCAAGAACATGCTGACCCGGGCCATTCCATCCAGCGCCGAACTCTTACCGATCGTTGGGCTGGGCACGTATCGCGGTTTTGATGTCGAGCCTTCAAGCCCCGCCTACAAGCAGCTGCCTGCTGTGCTGCGCGCGTTGTTCGAGAAGGGCGGGAAGGTGATCGACAGTTCGCCGATGTACGGTCGCGCCGAACAGACGACCGGTGAACTGCTGTCGATTCATGAACCGCGATCGCCGGCGTTTCTGGCCACCAAGGTGTGGACCCGTGGCCGCGAAGAAGGCATCTCGCAGATGGAACAGTCCTTCAAACTGCTGCAGACCGATCGGATCGACCTGATGCAGATTCACAACCTGCTGGACTGGAAAACCCATTTGCCCACGCTGCGCAAATGGAAGGAAGAAGGGCGCATTCGTTACATCGGCATCACCCATTACACGGCGTCGGCGTATGACGAGGTGGAAGCGGTACTCAAGGCCGAGCCGTTGGACTTTTTGCAGATCAACTATGCCCTGGACGATCGCGGCGTCGAGAAACGCATCCTGCCGCTGTGTCGCGAGCGAGGCGTGG
Organism: Pseudomonas sp. ANT_J28; assembly: GCF_008370005.1. Classification (NCBI taxonomy): domain Bacteria; kingdom Pseudomonadati; phylum Pseudomonadota; class Gammaproteobacteria; order Pseudomonadales; family Pseudomonadaceae; genus Pseudomonas; species Pseudomonas sp. ANT_J28. The sequence continues at coordinate 44,348 of NZ_VOBM01000014.1, read as the reverse complement.
CGGTGATCTGCAATCGGCCCTTCGGCGGCGGTGATTTGCTCGCCCGCTTGAAGGACAAACCGTTACCGCGCTGGGCCGCGGATGTGAGGGTCAATAGCTGGGCGCAACTGGCGCTGAAGTTCCTGCTGACGCATTCGGCGGTGACCTGCGTGATCCCCGGCACCGGCAACCCGCGTTACATGGCAGAAAATGCCGGTGCCGGTTTCGGTCCGATGCTGACGGGGGCGCAGCGCGAGCAGCTGATCGACGTGGTCGGGTAGGCGAACTTTCGAGGCCTGTCAGGTGTTGTCCGGCGCCTGGCGAAATCGCTCCGGGATGGCCTCCGCAAACGGATAAAACGAAAACCAGGGTTTGGCTTCATCGATGACCCGCTGGACGGACGGTCTGTTCATCAGCCTGTCGAAATAGGCTTTCAAATGGCCATAGTTGTCGGGGAACGGCTCAAGCGTGCTGGCATAGAACAGTGCCGGGGCCGCGGCGCAATCGGCCAGACTGAAATCTTCACTGGCGAGCCAAATTCTGGACGCCATCTGATGGTCGAACATGCCGTACGCGGTCTGCAGTGTGGAACGTTCTCTGGTCAATTCGCCGTGAGCGCCGCGCAGGCGATCAAACACAATCTGTTGTAGCGGCGTTTGTAGATAGTGGTCGCAGACACGGTCCCACAGACGGACCTCCAGCGCGGTGTCCCAATCGTTGGGAACGAGTGGATGTTCCCCCGCATAAAATCGGTCCAGGTATTCGATGATGATCGTGGTCTCCGCCACGTTGCGCTGGCGAGCGTGGTCGCGGATGACCGGGAATTTGCCGAGCGGCCACAGCGCTTGCAACTCTGCTCTGTCGGCATCGTTGGCGAGATCGATGAACCGCTTCTCGAATTCGACAGCGTTTTCGTAGAGCGCGATGAGCACTTTGTGGCAGAACGACGACAAGGGATGGTAGTAAAGAGTCAGTGACATCTTTCAGCTCCTCGAAAGGCAAGTGACCCCCATCAGCATAGTCGCCGTCCGGGACGGTTAAGCGGGCGGTGCTAGACTTTCAGGGTGGGATGGATGATCGAACAACCTGATCCGGCGGTGCGAGAACGATAACGCTGGAGGTATGACATGACGACTCAACTGCTGGCTAAAGAACACATCAACGTGGTGGTCCGCAATTATGTAGAAGGCATGGTGTTCGCCGATGAAGCCTTGCTGCGACAGGCCTTTCATCCTTCTTGCCGCATCATTGGCCATTACGAAGAAAAGCTTGAATGGGCATCCCTGGAGGAATTTATCAGCGCGATCAAGGCGGAGGGGCCGGCAGCCAAAGAGGTCAAACCGTTTTGGGAAGTACTCAGCGTCGATGTCACGGGCGATGCCGCCGCGGTAAAAGTTACTGATGAATATCTCGGCATGCGATTTACCGATTACCTGTCGCTACTAAACATCAATTACCGCTGGATGATTGTGAACAAGCTGTATTACCTGAACGAATAGCGCGTGAGCCCGGGAGCCAAAAAGCTCCCGGGCATCGTTATGCAATCAGTGCCGATCCAGCCACACCGTCTGGGCATTGCAGAACTCACGCACACCGAAATGCGAAAGCTCACGACCAAAGCCGCTTTTCTTCACGCCGCCGAAGGTGACACGCGGATCGGACGCGCAATAGCCATTGATAAACACGCCGCCGGTTTCCAGCTCACCGGCCATCTGCTCGGCAAGCTCGATGTTGCGTGTGTAAATGGTTGAGGCGAGGCCGAATTCACTGTCATTCGCCAGTGCCAATGCATGCGCGGCATCTCGTGCGGTGATGATCGAGGCCACCGGGCCAAACAGTTCCTGTTTGAACGAGGTCATCTGGTCGGTGACATCACCGAAGACCGTGGGCTCGTAAAAGTTGCCAGGGCTTTCAGCCTTCTTGCCGCCCATCAGCAACGTCGCGCCTTCTTCCAGGGTGTCGCGCACCTGTTGATCCAGTTCATCACGCAGATCAAAGCGAGCCATCGGACCGATGTAAGTGTCGGAGGCCAGTGGATCGCCGACCACCAGTTTTTGCGTGGCTTCGACGAACTTGCGCGTGAATTCCTCGACGATGCCTTGCTCGACGATCAAGCGTTTGGCCGCCGCGCAAACTTGCCCGGTGTTCTGGTAGCGGCCAATCACGGCGGCTTTGACCGCTTCGTCGAGGTCGGCATCGTTAAGGACGATGAACGGATCGGAGCCGCCCAGTTCGAGCACACACTTCTTCAACGCCGCACCGGCTTGAGCGCCGATGGCGATGCCGGCTCGCACGCTGCCGGTGAGGGTCACTGCCGCAATGCGTGGATCGGCGATCGCGGTGGAGACGCCGTCCGGCGTGACATTGATGACCTCGAAGACACCTTCGGGGAAGTCGGCTTGCTTGAAGGCCTCCCGCAACAGATAAGCGCTGCCCATCACGTTGGGCGCATGTTTGAGCACGTAGGTGTTGCCGGCGATCAACGCTGGAACCGCGCCGCGCAGAACCTGCCAGATCGGGAAGTTCCACGGCATCACCGCGAGAATCGGGCCGAGCGGGCGATATTCGATGCGCGCTTTACCACCTTCAACCAGCGTCGGTTCCGCGCTCAGCATCGCCGGGCCGTGTTCGGCGTACCATTCGCAGAGTTGCGCGCACTTTTCGATTTCGCCGCGGGCCTGAGTGATCGGCTTGCCCATTTCCAGGGTGATCATGTTCGCCATCGCGGCGGCGTTGTTGCGCAATGCCTGAGCCAGGGTGATCAACAACTGCGAACGTTGATCAACCGGTTTGCTGCGCCAGACGCGGAACCCGGCAGCGGCGCGGGACAGGGCATCGTCAAGTGTCGATGCGGATTCGAAAGGGTAGTGGCCGATCTGCTCGCCGTTGGCGGGATTGATCGAAATGGCATGGGTGAGGCTGGAAACTTGAGTCATGGCACCGTCCTGCGAGGTGGGGATGCGCTCAGGTTACGGTGGTGTTTGTTTTCTGGAAACTGAATAATACTGAGCATATCGTTCACGTTTGGAGAATGACTTGGATCTGGTTCAGCTGGAAATTTTCAAAGCCGTCGCCGAGCACGGCAGCATCAGCGCGGCGGCTCAGCACATCCATCGGGTGCCGTCGAACCTGACGACGCGGATCAAGCAACTGGAGCTGGATCTGGGCGTGGACCTGTTTATCCGCGAGAAGAGCCGTCTGCGCTTGTCGCCGGCCGGCTGGAGTTTTCTAGACTATGCCCGGCGTATTCTCGACCTGGTCCAGGAGGCCCGCGCGACGGTGGCGGGCGAAGAACCGCAGGGTTCGTTTCCGCTGGGGTCACTGGAGAGCACCGCTGCGGTGCGTATCCCTGAGCTGTTGGCCGCGTATAACCAGAAACACGCCAAGGTCGAGCTGGACCTGTCCACCGGACCTTCGGGGACCATGATCGACGGGGTGTTGTCTGGCCGATTGGCGGCAGCGTTTGTCGATGGATCGGTGCTGCACCCGGCACTGGAAGGCGTGCCAGCGTTTGAGGAAGAGATGGTGGTGATCGCACCGCTCAACCATTCCCCCATTCATCGCGCGCGGGATGTTAATGGCGAAAACATCTATGCCTTCCGCTCCAATTGCTCTTACCGCCACCACTTCGAAAGCTGGTTCGCCAAAGACGCGGCGGTGCCCGGCAAGATTTTCGAAATGGAGTCCTACCACGGCATGCTGGCGTGCGTCAGCGCCGGAGCAGGTCTGGCACTGATGCCCCGCAGCATGCTCAACAGCATGCCCGGATGCACCACGGTGAGCGTCTGGCCGTTATCGGAATCGTTCCGCTATTTGCGCACCTGGCTGGTGTGGCGCCGGGGGACGGTGTCGCAAAGTCTGACCATGTTTGTGCGCTTGCTGGAGGAGCGCGGGGTGGTGCGGGATGAAGTGGCGCGCTAGTTCGCGCGCTTGAGAATGTCCAGATCGTTGTGCCGGCTCATTCCCCGGCTTTCGTCGACTTGATGAGATTGTTGCGCAGCTTCACGATCGCCTTCTGCATGGTCGTGAACTCGTCGAGCGTCAGGCCCGTCGCGTCGGCGAGGCCCATTTCCGGTTGGCTTTCGCGCAGCTGTCGACCGTTCTTCGTCAGGCTGATCCGCACCTGGCGCTCGTCCTCGGGATCGCGCTGCCTTTGCAAAAAGCCCATCGCTTCCAGCTTCTTCAGGATCGGGGTCAGGGTGTTCGATTCCAGAAACAGCTTCTCGCCCAGGCTGCCCACGGTCTGATTGTCTTCCTCCCACAGCGCGACGATGGTGATGTATTGCGTATAGGTCAGCCCAAGCTGCTCGAGTATCGGCTTGTAAGCCTTGCCGAAGGCCAGGTTGGTGGAATAGACCGCAAAACACAGGAATTCGGAAAGCTTCAGGTTGTCGGGGGCGGCGTTGTCGGTGGATTTCATGTGCATCCTCGTTGGCCAAAAACGGATGGCTCGCAAAAAAGTGAAATATACCTCGTATGCGATTGTGTCGGAACGACTCTAACTGACAGCGGCGACCGATTCGGCGGCGAAAGTCGAACCGGTCGTACGGTGCATCATGCGGTCAGGGCGTTGATGACCACGTCGATATTGCCGCGCGTTGCCTTCGAGTACGGGCAGATTTGGTCTGCGGCGTGCGCCAGCTCTGTCGCGACCTCTTGTGTCAAGCCTGGCACGCGAAGAGTCAGCCGGGCTTGGAGGAAGTAGGCCGGACCGGTTTGGCCCAGATCAACTTCAATATCAACGGCCAGATTGGGCGGCAGCGTCACCTTCATATTTTTCGCCGCCAGCTCGACGGCAGCGGTGTAGCAGGCCGACCATGCGCCGGCGAAAAACTGCTCTGCCGTTGGGTGCGGCACAATGGCTGCGAACTCGTGTGCCAGTCTAGGGTTTCCAGGCGACGAGAGCTGGATGGCGAGGCCGCAGGAAGAGTTGTCACCGTCGCTGAACGTCGTGTGGGTTTTGCCTGTGGCCAGGACTTTTTCGATCTTGTTCATGGTTGAGTCCTCAACGTTGTGTTTGGTTTGTAATACGTGTGCGCTTAAAGCGTATGCGATATATGTGGTGTATCGACAATGCCGATCGATAGCAACGCCGCGCGGTGCGTCAAGCCGTGAGGACGTTCAGGGCCACGTCAATGTTACCCCGCGTCGCTTTCGAGTACGGGCAGATTTGATCGGCGGTGTGCGCCAGTGTCGTAGCGACGTCGTGGGACAAACCAGGCACACGCAGGGTCAATCGAGCCTGAAGGAAATAGGCCGGACCGGTTTGACCCAGATCGACTTCGATGTCGACGGACAGATCAGACGGCAGCACCGTTCATTTCTCCGGCCACCAGCCCGACGGCGGCGGTGTAGCAGGCCGACCATGCGCCGGCGAACAGTTGCTCGGCGGTCGGGTGCGGTTGAGTGGCTGCGAACACGTGGGCCGGTTTCGCGTTGCCTGGCGACGACAGCTCGATGTCGAGCTTGCCGTGGGCACGGGTTGCGTCGCTGAACGTGGTGTGGGTCTTGCCGGTAACCAGTACTCTTTCGATCTTGCTCATGGAATGAATCCTCAACGTTTCAATAGGTGGTATTTGTCTGTCGTATGCGTTTGAATCGTATGCGATATAAATAATATTCGCGCAGAGCTCAATTGGTGTCAAGAGGAGGTGCGCGGCCCAGCCGACGAATGGTCGGGTTGCCGGGATATGCTGAATTCGTCGTCGACCGGGCCTAAAGCGATCAAGCCGTGGCGTCTGGAATGGGCCAGTCTGGGCGGTCTGTCCGAGGAGTTGATGATGAAACGACTGTCCCTGGCCGAAGCTCGCGAGCTGGCCGAATCGATCTTGCTGCACAACGGTTTCAACCTTGCCCACGCTCAGGCAGTGGCCGCCACGGTGATTGCTGGCGAGCGCGATGGCTGCGCCTCCCACGGTTTGTATCGGGTATTGGGGTGCGTCAATTCGCTCAGGGCCGGCAAGGTGGTGGCCGATGCCGAGCCACGAGTGACCGACCAGGCCCCTTCGATCGTGCGGGTCGATGCGGCGGGTGGTTTCTCCCAGTTGGCGTTTCAGGCAGGCCTGCCATTACTGGAGGAGAAAACCCGGGCAAACGGGATTGCGGCCTTGGCGATCAATCGCTGTGTGCATTTTTCCGCCCTGTGGGTCGAGATCGAGCAGCTGACCGCTGCCGGCCTGGTGGCGCTGGCGTGTAATCCCAGCCATGCCTGGGTCGCGCCGGCGGGAGGCAGTCAACCGGTGTTCGGCACCAATCCCATCGCATTCGGTTGGCCGCGTTCAGGCAAGGATCCGTTTGTGTTCGACTTCGCCACCAGTGCGATTGCCCGTGGCGAGATCGAGTTGCATCGACGCGCCGGCAAAGCGATTCCCGAAGGTTGGGGCGTCGATGCAGACGGGCAGCCGAGCACCGATGCGAACGTGGTACTCGATGCCGGCGCGATGCTGACGTTCGGCGGGCACAAGGGCTCGGCGCTGGCCGCCATGGTGGAGTTGATCGCCGGGCCGTTGATTGGTGACCTGACCAGTGCCGAATCGCTGGCGTACGACGCGGGCAGCAAGTCGTCGCCGTACCACGGCGAGCTCATCATCGCCCTCGATCCGCGGCGCTTTCTCGGCGAAGCCACCGAGCAGCACCTGGCCCGTGCCGAAGTCATGTTCCAGAGCATACAAGGGCAGGGCGCACGCTTGCCGTCGCAACGGCGGTACGAGGCGCGAGCGCGCAGTTTGGTGGAGGGCGTGCAGATTCCCGAGGCCTTGCACAACGACTTGAAGGCACTGCTGGATTGATAGGAAACGGGCGCCATTGGCGCCCGTTTGGTTTTATAGCGGTTGGCGATGGCTGTTGCCGTCCACCAGACGGGCGATGCCCAGCGGATTGGCGTTTTTCAGCGCCTCGGGCAAGAGCGCATCCGGGCAGTTCTGGTAGCACACCGGACGCAGGAAACGCTCGATAGCCAGGCTGCCGACCGAGGTGCCACGGGCATCGGAGGTGGCCGGGTAGGGCCCGCCATGCACCATCGCATCACAGACTTCGACACCGGTCGGGTAGCCGTTAAACAGCACCCGGCCGACTTTCTGTTCGAGCAGCGGCAGCAGTTCGCTATGGGTTTGCAAGTCCCCGGCTTCGGCAATCAGCGTGGCTGTGAGTTGACCGTGCAAGTTCTGTAATGCCCGTTGCAGTTCGGCCTTGTCGGCCACTTCCACCAGCAACGTGGTCGGCCCGAAGACTTCTTCCTGCAGCAGCGGGTCGCCGTTGATCAGCAGGCTGACGTCGGCCTTGAACAGCTGCGGCTGGGCCTGCTTGCCCTGTTGTTCGCGACCGGCCAGGAGGGTGATGTGCGGATGTGCGCGCAGCGCCTGCACGCCCTTGGCGTAGCTGGTTAACGTGCCGGCGTTGAGCATGGTTTGCCCCGGCTGGTCGGCCATTACCGCGCTGAGCGATTCAATAAATGCGCTGAACTCGGGGGAGCGAATGCCGATCACCAATCCGGGGTTGGTGCAGAACTGGCCGCAGCCGAGCACCACTGACGCGGCGAGTTCGCGGGCGATTTTCTCGCCGCGCCGTTGCAGGGCTTCGGGCAGTACCAGCACCGGATTGATGCTGCTCATTTCGGCGAACACCGGAATCGGCTGAGGCCGTGCGGCAGCCATGTCGCAGAGGGCGCGACCGCCCTTGAGCGAGCCGGTGAAGCCGACCGCCTGGATCGCCGGATGCTTGACCAACGCTTCGCCGACACCCGCGCCGTAGATCATGTTGAATACACCTTTGGGCATGCCGGTTTGCTCGGCGGCACGGATGATCGCATCGGCCACGAGTTCTGCAGTCGCCATATGCCCGCTGTGAGCCTTGAACACCACAGGGCAACCGGCGGCCAGGGCGGCAGCGGTGTCGCCACCGGCGGTGGAGAATGCCAGCGGGAAATTACTCGCGCCAAACACCGCGACCGGGCCGACGCCGATCCGGTACTGACGCAGGTCCACCCGTGGCAGCGGCTGACGGTCGGGCAAGGCGCGGTCGATGCGCGCGCCATAGAAATCGCCACGGCGCAGGACCTGAGCGAACAGTCGCATCTGGCCGCTGGTGCGACCGCGCTCACCCTGGATACGCCCGGTCGGCAGCGCCGTCTCGCGGGTGACCAGGGCAACGAACTCATCGTCCAGCGCATCCAGTTGCGCGGCGATGGCTTCGAGAAACTCCGCGCGGCGGCTCGCCGGCAAGTTGCGGAAAGCCGGGTAGGCGGCAGCCGCTGCCTGGGCGGCGGCGTCGACTTCTTCAACGGTGGCTTGCGTGAACGCGTAGGGCAGCACTTCACCGGTGCTGGCGTCATGGCTTTGCACGGTGATGTTGCCGGCGGCACTGCGCGCACCGTCGATGTAGTTGTGGCCGATGATGTGGGGCATGAAAAATTCCTGTCGAGAAGGTTGGGGCCGGGTCCTTTTGGAGCGAGCGGTGCGGGGGCGTCTCAGGCCAACGAATCACCCCGACGTGCGCTGGCGGGTACGGCGGTGTCCAGAGCGGCGATGCGCGCGGCGGATTCGCTATCCACCAGGTGCAGCGATTTGCCGCGGGTTTCCCGAGTCAGGCCGACGGCGACAATAGAGATCAGCGCGGCGCCGACCAGGTACCAGGCGATCGGTGTCGAGCTGTGGTACTTGTTGAGCAGGGTGAGGGCAATCAGCGGCGCCAACGAGCCGGCGAAGATCGGTGCCACCTGGTAGCACAGGGACAACGCGGTGTAGCGCACGTGGGTCGGGAACATTTCGGCCATCAGCGCCGAGTAGGGCGCGTAGGTCATCGACTCGATCGCCAGGCCCAGGGTAATTGCCCCGATGATCAGCCAGTTGTTGCCGGTGTCCATCATCGGGAAGCCGATGAAACCCCAGAACGCGGTGAGGATTGCGCCGGTCAAGTACACCGGTTTGCGCCCGACCAGGTCGGACAGATAACCCATCAGCGGGATCATGAAGAAATGTAGCAGGTGCGCGCCAAACATCAGAAACAGAATCTCTGAAGTGTCCTTGTGCACCACCAGCTTCAGGTAGGTAATCGAAAAGGTCACGACGGTGTAGTAAAGAATGTTCTCGGCAAACCGCGCGCCGATACCGACCAGCACTGCACGCCAGTGATGACGCAGCACTTCGATCACGCCAAGCTGTTGTTGCTTGTTTTGCGCCTGCCGGGCCTGGGCTTCCTTGAAGATCGGCGCGTCATCGACGCTGGTGCGAATCCAGTAGCCGATCAGCACCACCACCGCCGAGAACCAGAACGCGACACGCCAGCCCCAGGCAAGGAATTGCTCCTCCGACAGGTTCGACGACAGCAGCAGTAACGCGACGGTCGCCACCAGATTACCGGCCGGAACACCGGCTTGCGGCCAGCTGGCCCAGAAGCCTCGGCGATTGTCCGGACAGTGTTCGGACACCAGCAGAATCGCACCGCCCCATTCACCGCCGAAGGCGAAACCCTGGATCAGCCGCAGCAGCACCAGTAACACGGGGGCTGCGTAGCCGATTTGGTCGAAACCGGGCAGGCAACCCATCAGGAACGTGGTGATGCCGACCACCACCAGGCTCAATTGCAGCAGGCGTTTGCGGCCGAACTTGTCACCGTAGTGACCGAACACCAGGCCGCCCAACGGGCGGGCGAGAAAGCCGACGGCATACAGGGCGAAGGCAGCGAGAATGCCGTCGATCGGGCTGTCGGTTTGGCGAAAGAACAACTGGCCGAAGACCAGTGCCGAGGCGGTGCCGTAGAGGAAGAATTCATACCATTCGGCGACGGTGCCGGCCATGGCCGCGGCCACGACACGTTTGAGTCCCGAGGGTGTGGTTGCGCGGGCGGTGCTGTGAGGATTGGGCATGCTGACGTTTCCTGTAGAGGCGCAAAGACAGGCAGCCGGGCCGAGTCCGCAACGGACCCGCCCGGCAATCACTCAGAGACCGACGTCCGGCAGTTCCGGACGATTGGCCAGGGCCTTGGCCATGATCTGCTCGACGAAAACCCGATCGGCTTCCGGCAGGGCCAGGCGTGGCGGACGGGTCAGGGCGCTGCCGCGACCGGCGATGGCTTCGCACAGCTTGATGCACTGCACCAGGTCGGCACGGGCGTCGAGGTGCAGGATCGGCATCAGCCATTCGTAGATCGGCATGGCTTCGGCGAAGCGACCGGCCTTGGCCAGACGGAAGATGGTTTCACCTTCTTTCGGGAACACGTTGGACATGCCCGAGACCCAGCCTTCGGCCCCCACCGCGATGCTTTCCAGCACCACGTCATCGAGGCCGGCGAACAGCACAAAACGGTCGCCCACTTCATTGCGCACGTCGATGAAACGACGGGTGTCGCCGGAGGAATCCTTGAAGCACACCACGTTGTCGCAGTCGGCCAGGGAAATCAGGATGTCCGGGGTGACGTCGTTTTTGTAGATCGGAGGGTTGTTGTAAACCATCAACGGTACGTCGGCGTTTTTCGCCACGTAGCGGTAGTGCTCGGCGGTCTCGAACGGCTTGGAACCGTAGACCAGCGCCGGCATCAGCATGACCCCGTCGACGCCGACCCGGCGCACGGCATTGGCGACCTTGGCCGCTTGCAAGCTGGTGAATTCGGCCACACCGCAGATCACCGGCACGCGGCCGCGGGAGGCGTCGACCGCGACTTCGGTCACGGCGATTTTTTCTTCGGCGGTCAACGAGGTATTTTCCCCCACCGAACCGCACACCACCAGGCCCGATACGCCGTCACGGATCACGTTGGAAATCACCTGGTGGGTTTTTTCCAGGTTGATGGAGAAGTCGTCGTTGAATTGAGTGGTCACCGCGGGGAAGACGCCACTCCAGTTAATGCGCTTGCTCATTGTTGCCTCCGGTTCGTTAATTGTATTTCGTATACGATATTGCAAGTGAAAAGACTCGGCCAGTGCTTTTTTCAGTTACGTGGGGTTTTTTGCTAGCCGTTGGTCAGAGATTTGGGTGAGGGTTTGTAAGGCGGTGCTCAGGCCCCAGGCCAAGTGTCAGAGAGTCGATAGCCTTGTGGCCACGGATCACTCGGATCGAGCAGCAATTGATGAGTGCCGGTAATCCAGGCCCGGCCGGAAATGCACGGGTAAATTGCTGGGCGTCCAGCCACTTCCGTCAACGAATCGATGCGGCAGTGGAACTCGGAACCGATGATCGAACGGCCGATAAAACGCTCGCCGACCTGCATCAAGCCCTTGGCCTGCAGCACCGCCATGCGCGCCGAGCACCCAGTGCCGGTCGGTGAACGGTCGATCTTGCCGGGTTGAATCACCACCGCATTGGCGCCGGTAGCGATGCCATTTTCAACGACGATGGGCGCAGCGATCTGGCAGAAGGAGATGTGCGACCACTCAGGGTTCAGCGGATGGACAAAGCCCAGTTGTTCATTGGCCGCGCGGGTGATTTTCAGCCCAACCTCGACCAGTTCGGCCGCCTCATCAGGACGAATGGAAAAGCCCAGACGCTTGGCATCGGCGATCACAAAACTGTCGCCGCCGTACGCGGTGTCGACCTGCAACGAGCCGAGGCCTTCGACTTCGATCCAGGCGTCGAGGCGGTCAGCGAAGGAGGGCACGTTCTTGATTTCCACCCGTTCGACCTTGCCGTCACGGCAGTCGGCCACCGCTTCGATCAGCCCGCCCGGCGCTTCGAGCACTAGCCGGGTTTGCGGTTCGGTCATCGGCAGGATGCCGCTGTCGAGCAACACGGTGGCCACGCACAGCGAGTTGGAGCCGGACATCGGCGGTGTGTCGGCCGGTTCCATGATGATCCAGGCCATCTGCGCCCGAGGATCCTTGGCCGGCACCAGCAGGTTGACGTGGCGGAACACGCCGCCGCGCGGTTCGTTGAGGACGAAGTTGCGCAGGGTCTGATCCTTGGCAATCCAGCGCGACTGTTCCCACACGGTGGCCCCGGGCGGTGGTGCAACGCCGCCGACGATCACGTCGCCGACTTCGCCTTCGGCGTGGCAGCTGACTACATGGATGACTTTCGATGAGCGCATGGTTTGCTCCTTGTTTTGTCTGTTAGGGCCCCTTCGCGAGCAAGCCCGCTCCCACAGGGTTTGGGGTGTACACCGGGCCAATGTGGGAGCGGGCTTGCTCGCGAAGGGGCCATTCGTTACTTCACCGATTTCAGAAACGCCGCAGTTTCCGCATGCACCGGGTTGCCGATGACCTGATCTGGTGAGCCGATCTCATGCACCAAACCATTGCGAAAGAACGCCACGCGGTCGGACACATCGCGGGCAAAGCGGATTTCGTGGGTCACCAGGACCATGGTCATGCCGTCTTCGGCGAGCATGCGCATGGTGTCGAGTACCTCGCCCACCAGTTGCGGATCGAGGGCCGAAGTGGCTTCGTCGAACAGCATGTAGTCCGGCGACATGGCCAAGGCGCGCGCGATCGCCATGCGCTGCTGCTGGCCGCCGGAGAGCTTGCCGGGAAAGGCCTTGAGCTTGTCGCCCAGACCGACATGGGTCAGTTGTTTAACCGCGAGTTCCTCGGCTTCAGCCTTGCTCTTGCCCAGCACTTTGCGTGGCGCCAGCATCACGTTTTCCAGCACGGTCAGGTGCGGGAACGCGTTCCATTGCTGGAAGACGATGCCGATCTTCTGCCGCAGGCGGTTGAGGTCCGTGGCGCTGTGATGGACCTCGACACCGTCGACCCGGATGTTGCCTTTCTGGATCGGCTCCAGGCCGTTGATGCACATCAGCAGGGTCGATTTTCCCGAGCCGGAGCCGCCGATGATCGACACCACCTCGCCCTTGTTCACCGTCAGGTTGACGCCCTTGACCACTTCGAGGTTGCCGAAGGATTTGTGTACGTTGTCGATCTCAATCATTTTCTTGCCACCTTCTTTCCAGACGAGCGCCCAGGCGAGCGACCACCAGGCTCATGACGTAGTAGATGAGGCCCGCGATGCACAGCACCAGCAGCGGTTCCTGAATGCGGGTCACGATGGTTTGCGAGGCGCGCAGCAGTTCGACGATGCCGATCCACATCACCAGCGCGGTGTCTTTCATCACGCTGAGCACCAGGTTCAGCCAGCCGGGAAAGGCCACCCGCGTGGCCATCGGCAGGACGATCCAGCGCAGGTCCTGCAGGAAACTCAGGCCCAGTGAACGACTGGCACGGCGCACGGTGAACGGCACCGAAAGCACGCCGCTGCGCACGATCTCGGTGAAGTACGCGGCGGCGTAGACCCCGAGCACAATGCAACCAACGCTGAAGGCGCTGATGTTCAAGCCGACGATGCTTTTCAGCGAGTTGAACAACACAAACTGGATCAGCAACGGCACGCTGCGAAACACGTCCAGCACCCAGGCCAGTGGCAGGCTGGCGCGCGGCAACAGTGCCCGCAGCAAGCCGAACAACAGCCCGGCGAAGGAGCCGAGGATGATCGACCAAAACGTAAGTTTCAGAGTGACCCAGGCGCCATCAAGCAGGAACAACAGGTCATTCCAGGAAAAACTGGTGGTCAACATGCTCACCTCCTCAGTAGCGGAACAGTCGCCAGGCCATCAGCCGGGCGACGGCGACGATCGCCTTGGCAATCAGGTAATACAGCGCCGCGGCGATGGCGAAATATTCGAAGGTGCGGAACGTCTTGACGTTGTAGTCCTGGGTCACGCCGGTGAGGTGATTGTTCAGCCCGACGATCACCCCTAGCGACGTCATCAATACCGCCCAGACCATCTGGTTACTCAACGGGTAGAACACGATCCGCAGCAGCTGCGGGACGATGATCATCCGGTAAGCCTGAAAGGCACTCATGCCCAGCGAGCGCGCGGCGCGAACTTGCGTGCCCGGCACAGCCTTGAGGCCACCGCGAAAGTTTTCCGCCAGGTAGCCGGCGTTGTTGAAGGTGATCCCGGCCAGCAGCGCAAACCATGAGCTGACATGCAAATCCAGTGAGCCGAGCCCGAAGTAGAGGACGTAGATCTGGAACAGCGACGGGGTGTTGCGGGCGATCGACACCCAGCCGTTGCCGATGCCGCGCAACAAGGGCTGTTTGGTTTCGCGCATCACCGTCAGGGCCAGGGCGATCAGCACGCCGAAAATCATCGACAGCGCGGCGGTCTCGAAGGTGACCCAGGCGCCGGCGAGCATGTCCGGCAGGGCGCGCAGGGTCGCGCGCCATTGGAAGGTGTAATCAAACATGCGCGGGGCTCTCCAGAGAGGCGGCCGATTGCAGCCAGGCCGGCAAACGACCACTGGCCGTGGCACAGCAGGCGGCGTCGACACATTCGGCGAGGTTGGCGAAGTGCACCTTGCGGCCCACCAGGCCGGGTGCGTAATGGGCGTACTTGCCCGAGTTGGTCATCAAGGTTTTGGCAGCCCGCGGGATCACTGGCTCACCGAGCATGCACCAGCAGGTATCGGTGACCAGGGTCGCGCCGAAGGCTTCGATCACCGCGATATGCCCGGCCTCGCGCGCCTGCTCCAGCACTGCACGACCGCAAGTAATGGCGAGCACAACCTCGGGGTGCTTGTGCCGACCCCGACACAGCCGCGCCAGATGCGCGAATTCGCTAAGAGAGAAATGCGGGTTGCCCAGCGAGACCACATCTACCCGATTGTCGCGTGCACTGTTGAGCTCACGCCAACTGAGCAGCAAATCCTTCAGACGGATTTTTTCCACCGGCACATGGGCATCCGCCTCCAGCACCTGCGTCGGGTCGAGTGCTTCCGGGGTCACTCCGGCGATATGGAACAGCGGCGCCGCGGAGGTAGTAGCGAAAGCGGCGCCGAAGGCTTTCAGGTCATCCAGGCTCGGCTTGCTGTGTTCCAGCCCCAGCACCAGCGGAATCCGGCTGCCGGCCAGGGCACCGATGTGGTAACCGAGCAAGGGGTAGAAAGCATCGTCCAACTCGCGCAAAACCGGCAATTCGATTTGCAGTCTCGCTTTACGTTGCGCGTCCAGATGGCAGCCGATCAGGGGCGCGCGGCCGGTCAGGGCGATGCAGATATCCAGGTAGTCCGGGTATTTCAGGGTGCGTGCGCCGAGCACGCTGTTGGCATACACCACGGCGTTGGATTCGGCCCAGACGATTTGCTCGCCGGCCTTCGGCGCGCTGTCGAGCAGGTAGGGTGCGCAAGTGAAACTGAGCTGTGCTCCCATCGCCATGTACGCATCGCCCAAGGCGCTGGCCGGTACGCCGAGTGCCGGATCAATGCCCAACTCGCGCCAACGGCGTTGGTCGACAGAAATGGAATTGAGGGTGGTCGGCACCCGTACTTTTGCTCCCCACTGCACTAACTGTTCAGCAAAGTGCAGGCTCGCAGGTCCCGTATAAATGCAGCCGTCGATGTGTGCCTGGGTGACATCCACCAGGTGGTGGGCGCCTTGCAGTTCTGCCATGCGCAGGACGATCTGCATGGCCACCTGGGCGGCCTTGCCGTGCTTGCCGTCCAGCAGCGCCTGATCGTGTTCGGTGAGTTCGATAGAGGTGTTTTTTTCTGCTGTCGGCAACGGACTGTCGAGTGCCTGCCAGGCATCGCCCGGCAGGTGTTCGAACAGGGTCACCGTTGATGCTTCGACCCGAGCAAAGGCCTTTCCGCGCAAGGCGGCGAAGGCCTCCCGGCCGATGCACAGCACCGGCAGGGAACGCTCGAAAATGGTCTGTGCCACGAGCACGCCCAGGGTCAGGATCTCATCGGGTTCGGCCAGTACCAGTGCGGACGGCGCATGACCGTTGCTGATCAGCTCCATCAGCACACTGCTGCCGGTGCACGAGCCGCGGCCACTGGGAATGGCGAGCACCCGGCCGGCCAGGTAGTCGCCGCTCAGCGGGTGGTGACGGTCGATGACCTCGCCGCTGTACGGATCGACCCCGCCCCAGAAACTCAGCCCGACATCGGCGAACAGCAGGGCGCCTTGTGCGGCGCCGGCGACCAGGCTGCGACCGGTCAGAGAGGTTGGCCTAGGCATGCCGGACACCTCAGTAATAGACCTTGGGCACGGTCAGGTCGGCGGGTGAAATCTCGGTGCCGACCCATTTGGTGAACAGCTCGTTGTATCGGCCGCTGCGCACCTGCTGATTGACGAACAGGTTGAGGTAGTTGAGCAGGCCATACTCGTTGCGCTTGGCGCCCAGGGACACGTAGTCGATGGTGTACGGCGCGTTACCGGCGATTTTCAGGTTCTTGTATTTGCCCGACTTGATCGTGGCGGCGGCGACGGTGTTGGTGACCACGGTAGCGTCGATGTGACCCTGGGCGACCGCCAGCAGCGTGTCGTTCTGCGACTGATAGGCGCGGAAGGTGCCGGTGCCCCAATTCTTCACGTCTTTTTCCAGGGCGATGGCTTCATAGGTGCCGCTGGTGTTGCCCAAGGCTTTGCCTTTTATATCGGCGAAGCTGTTGATGCCGGTGTTGTCGCGGGTCAGCACCACCATCTGGAAGGCGAAGTACGGCACGGTGAGGCCGACGGTCTTGGCCCGTTCGAGGGTGTCGGACGTGGAGGCAACAATCACGTCTGCGCGCCCGGAGACCAACGCCGGAATTCGATCGGGGAAGGGCGTTTCAACCACTTCGGCGTCGACCCCGAGGATCTTCGCCAGGTCGCGGCAGTAGTCCACGTCGAAACCGGCCGGGTTGTTACCTTCATCGCGGAAACCCATGGGCGGGAAGTCCAGGGTCACGGCGCAGCGCAGCTTGCCCGAACCAATAATGTCGTCGAGCTTGTCAGCCTGGGCGGTGGCGATAAAGGACGTACTGAGAACAGCGCTGAGGGCTACGGCAAATGCGGGGTTTTTCATAGAGGCCTCGTTGTCGGAAAGTGCTGTTGGATATCGTATTGAGAATTTCGTATACGATATGAGATTAGCAATGAGCGTGCCTGTTTCCGAACAGCGGCGAGAATTAATCGCCAAGCCTTGAGCTAAAGGTCTTACAAGATTGTGGGAACAGGGCGTAGGAGAAGAACGCTTCGGTGGCCTGGATCAGGCGGTGTTACAGAAGGGAGCAATGGGAACGCCGGGCGCCCCTTAAAGGAACACTCGCCCGGGTTCAGCGACGGCTTTCGCGATACTGACTCGGCGCCAGACTGGTCAAGGCACGGAACTGCCGGCTGAAGGCACTGTGATCGGTGTAACCGCAGCGCAGGGCGATCTCGGTGATGGGCAGGTCGGTGTGCAGCAACAGTCGGGAGCCTTCTTCCAGGCGCGCCTTGTGAATCATCTGCCGTGGGGTGAGCTGGAACACCCGTTTGCAATGGCGCTCCAGCTGCGCCACGGAAAACCCGGCGATTGCGGTCAGTTCGGCGAGGCTGATTGGCCGGGCGAAATGGCTGCGGATATGCGCGTCCACCGCCGCGAGTTTCTGGAACGCCGGATGGCTGGACTGTGGCGCTTGCAGGTCGCGGGAGATGCCGGCCAGGCCGACGATCTGACCTTGCAGGTCGCGCAGCGCGAGTTTGTGGGTCAGGCACCAGACCGGCTGGTTACCGTAATACAGGTGCAGTTCAAGTTGGTCGGCCAGTTCGCGGCCGGTGGACAGCACCCGCCGATCCTGCTCGGTGTACAGCGGGCCGAAGCGCTCCGGAAAGACCATGTCGGCGGTGCGCCCGAGCAGCTCGTCACTGTGTTTGAAGCCGCAGCGCCGGGCCAGGGTCTGGTTGACGAAGGCGTAGCGGGCCTCGCTGTCCTTGATGAAAAACACCACGTCCGACAGGGTGTCGAGCAACGCCGCGATCGGCTGCAGACTGCTCAGCAGAGTGGGCAGGTCGCAGGGTTTGAAGGTAGTGAGCGAGGCATACATGGCGCTGGGCGTCTGGAGGTAATGCCCCGGATCATAAAGACTCGGCGACGGACCCGAAAGCCCCGGGCCGGCATTCAGGCCGGCGGGGTGTCGTCCAGGCACAGCAAGGTCTCGATCCGCGCCGGACTGAACGGTGGCCGTGGCGCCGAAGGTTGCCAGCCGAACAGGTGCTGCAATGCACCACCACACACCCGGCCCTGGCAGGCGCCCATGCCGCAGCGACTGGCCAGTTTGGCCTCGCGCCAGTCGGTGTGTCCGGCAAGCGCTGCGTAAGGCACGTCTTCGCAACGGCACACCAAGGTGTCGGGTTGCGCCAGCGACTTGAGTTTCGGGTCGAGGGCAAATGCCTTGTTCAGGGAGTCGGCGAAACCCTGCCAGCGCGCACGCCGAGGCCACAACGCTCGGGCTGAATCAAGGTCACCGACCGCGGCGTGACCGGCGATTGCGCCTTCGACCAACGCCAGTTCACTGCCACCGAAACCGGTGCATTCACCCGCCGCATAGTGATCGGCGCGGCGAGTGGTCTGCCAGGCATCGACGGCAATCGCCGGGCCATCGAGCTCGCAGCCGAGGGCCTGGCCGAGTTGGGTATTGGGAATCAGACCGAAGCCACAGGCCAGGCGATCACATTCCAGTTCGACGATTTTCCCTTGCTGCTGCAGGCGCACACCTTCCAGCCGCTCATTGCCCAAGGCGGCCAGTACATAGGTCCCGGTACGGAAATGGCGGTCGAACAACGTGACCGACTGCATCAGCTTGTTGGGCCATCGTGGCAGTTGCGCGGCGAAACCGGCGACAGCGGTTGCGCGGGCTTGCTCGGCGATGCGCAGCACCCGGGCGCCGTTGTGTTTCGCGGTGGCGGCGCTGGCCAGCAATAACGGTCCGCTGCCGGCAATCACAATGCGTTCGTCCTGCACCGGCAGCCCGCCCTTGATCAATGCCTGGAGGCCGCCAACTCCCGTCACGCCGGGCAGCGTCCAGCCGGGGAAGGGCAGGAGCAACTCGCGGGCGCCGGTACACAGAATCAGTTTGTCGTAACCGATCAACCAGCCTCGATCGGCGTCTTCGACCAGCAGTTGTTTCGGCCCGGCGCAGGCAATCACCCGAGTGCCGGGGTGACGGTGGATGTTGCTGCACGCCTCCAGTCGCTCGCGCATCTGACGCGCCGGGTACGGCAGGTTGGCCTGAGGCCCGTCACGCCAGATTTGCCCGCCCGGCAGCGGGTTGTCATCGAGCAGGACGATGCGCGCACCGCTTGACGCCGCAGCGAGCGCGGCGGCCATGCCGGCGGGACCGGCACCGATGATCAGCAGGTCGGCGTATTCGCTCATGCTTGAGTCTCCACGTGCATGCCGTCACGGCACAGCGTCTGGCACGCCAGGCGCCGGCGACCGTCGATGGTCACCCGGCATTCCTGGCAAATGCCCATGCCGCACAGCGGTGCGCGGCGTTGGCCACTGACCGATGTGCGCGTGCAGCCATCGCCGCTCAGGGCCAGTGCCGCGGCGACGCTGGTGCCTTCGGTAACCCGCAGGGCACGACCGTCGAGCATCAATTCAGGCATAAACGGGCTCTCCGAGAAAACGTTGCGGCAGATACGGTTGCGCGGCCAGTGGCGGCGTTTCGTCGAACAGCTGCGCGACCAGCAGGTCGGCGGTGCCGGGGGCGGTCGTCACGCCGAGGCCCTCGTGACCGACTGCCAGCCATAAACCTTTGCGTTGCGGGTGCTGACCCACCAGCGGTAAACCGTCGGGGCTGGCAGCGCGAAAACCGGTCCAGGCGCGGATGCCGTTGAGCTGAGCCAGACCCGGCATGTAGTCGGTGGCACGCCGGAGCATTTTCGCCAGCATCCAGCCCTCGACTTGCGGGTCGGTGGTGCCGAATTGTCGCGAGGCGCCGATGAACAATTGCCCGGTCGGCCGGGGCTGAATATTGCACGCCGTCGAGGGTCCACTGGCGTTGTGGGCGCTGGTGACGTAACCGAGTTCCACCAGGGTGTGAGTGACCTTGCCGGGGTAGCGGTCGGTGATCAGCAAGTGGCCTTTCTTCGGTTCGATCGGCAACTCCGGGCAGAGCTCGTTGGCCTGGATGCCGTTGGCCAGAATCACCGCTTCGGCGCTTAGCCAGTGGCCGTCGTCAAGTCGCACACGGTTGCCATCGACTTCGCTGACCCGCGCCCGGCGTTGGCTGATGTTCGGTGTGTCGAGCATCCAATTGGCCGTCGCCGGAGCATAAAGAATGCCGTCGCCATTGATCAGCAGACCGCCTTCCAGGCCCTCGCGCAGTTCCGGTTCGCGTTGGTGCAAGGCACTGCTGGAGATCAACTTGCAGGCCACGCCTTGGGCCTGCAAGTTCAGGTATTTGCCGTGGGCGACGGCCATTTCTTCAGCATTGGCGGCCAGCCAGAGGGTGCCATTGCAACGGTAGGCGCAGCCGTCGGGCAAGGTCGGCGCGAGTTCGCGCCAGCGTTGCAAAGAATATTGACTGAGGGCCAGTTCGGCCGGGTTGTCGTCGAGGACCAGCAAGTGGCCCATGCCCGCCGCCGTAGCGCCGGGCAGGCCGGCGTCCAGCACCAGCACGCGCAAGCCTCGCCCCGCCAGCGCCTGGGCACAAGCGGCGCCGATGATGCCGGCGCCAATCACGATCACATCGGCCACCCGGCCCTTGTTCACGGACGAATGCCCCAGGCGAACGGGTCGTCCTGTTCGATGATCAGGCTGGCTTCGGCGCTGATAAAGGCGCGACCGCGAATGGTCGGCACGATGCGCTCGCCCTGCAGTTCGTAGGAACCCTCGAACTCGCTGCCGATGACACTGGCCTGACGCCAGATCTGTCCCGGCTGCAATTTGTCGTCGGCCGCCAGGCACGCCAGTTTGGCACTGGTGCCGGTGCCGCAGGGCGAGCGATCGTAGGCCTTGCCGGGACAGAGGACGAAGTTGCGGCTGTCGGCCTGCTCGTCATCGGCGAACAGCTCGACATGGTCGATCAAGCCGCCGTCTTCGCCGCGAATACCCTGAGTCTCCAGTGCTTGCTGCACGGCGAAGGTGTAGGCGGTCAGCGCATCGAGGTTATCGCCGGCAATGCGCAGACCGTGCTCGGCAATCAGGAAAAACCAGTTTCCACCCCAGGCAACATCGCCGGTCACTTGACCGATCCCCGGCACCTGCAGCGCCAGCGCTTTGCGGTAACGGTACGCCGGCACATTGCGCACGCTCACCGAATGGTCGTCGTGCAGCGTCGCCTGCACCGTGCCCACCGGGGTTTCGATGCTGTGCACCCCAGGGCCGATCTTGCCCAGATGCGCGAGTGAGGCCACCAGGCCGATGGTGCCGTGGCCACACATGCCGAGGTAACCGCTGTTGTTGAAGAAAATCACGCCGGCACAGGCGCTCGGGTCCACCGGCTCACAGAGCAGGGCGCCGACCAGCACGTCACTGCCCCGTGGTTCGAGCACGCAGGCAGCGCGCCATTGATCATGCTGTTCGGCCAGCCGCTGTCGACGTTCGGCCATGCTGCCGGTGCCCAGGTCAGGAAAACCGGCGGTCACCAGGCGGGTCGGTTCGCCGCCGGTGTGGGAGTCGATCACGGTGATGCGTTTCATGGGATGGCCACGTCCGTTCAGATGAGTGAACAAAAGAGTGGCCTGTGCGGGGGCTTGCCGGCTTGATGGTTTTATCCAGTGCCGATGACGAAATCGGCACAGTACGGCGAGCCGTCAGTGGTGGTGAGGCAAGTGCTCGAAAAGGGTCTTGCAGACCCCGGCAATGTGCTCGTCGAGCAACTTCACCGCCAGGTCCACGTCACCGGCGCGGCAGGCCGCAAGGATCTCCCGGTGCTCGTGATCGGCGCGATCCTTGCCGGCCGACAGGCTCATCTGCATGCGCAGGTAGCGCTCCAGCTTGTCGTTGACCGAGCGAATCAAGCCGACCAGAAACGGACGTTGCGCCGGTTCGTAGAGGCAGGCGTGCAGTTCCCAATTGAGCTCGGCCCAGCGCCCCACGTTATCTTCGCCGATGAATTCCTGGCAGATGCGCTCGGCGCGCGCGAAGGTTTCTTCGGTCATGTTCGGAATGGCCAAGCGCAGCACCTTGTCTTCGAGCAGCATGCGCACTTCGAACATCTGCGCCAGTTCTGCATCGGAAACCCGGGTGACCATCGCCCCGCGATTGCGCTGGAACATCACCAGGCCTTCGGCTTCCAGGCGCTTGAGAGCTTCGCGCACCGGAATCTTGCTGACGTTGAACTGGCGGGCGATATCGTCCTGGCGAATCGGCTCGTCCTCGGCGAAATGCCCGGCGACGATGGCGTCACGCAGATGACGGGTGATGATTTCCGACGTCGAAGGCGAATTGCCAAGGTCGGGAGCGTTGAGTTTTGTCAGGGCCACGGTCGTGATCGTTCGGAATGAATTGCAGATAGGGTATACGAATTTGCACTGGGTGTTCCTTCGGCAATGATCAGGACCTCCAGCCACCGTCTGCCAATGCTGACGCTATCAACGTTCGGGCAGGTTCCAGCGTTCGTGAAAGTGCTCGTATTGCGCCTCGGGCATTTGAACCAGCAGAGGGGACTGGCGAGGATCCAGCCAATTGAACAAGCGAGAAATATCCGCTGGATCCATGGCGGTGCAGCCCAGCGTCGGAGAGGTGGGGCCACGCCAGATGTGAAAGAAAATGCACGAGCCCGAGGCGGGGGACGCTGGCGTATTGTGCTCGATGAAAATGCCTTTTCGATACATGTCGTCATCGCGACGCATACGTTCGGAGCTGTTCCAGTCTTTCGAAACAGTCGCTCCATCAACCAGCTCGTTATAGCGTGCGGAGTGGCTGTCATCCACGCATTCGATGGTCGAGGTCAACGCAAGGTAAGGCAGTTTGGTGTCGGCCGTACCGTCGTAGCCAAAAGCCGTTCCCAGTTTGAATACCCCGGCAGGCGCTTTTCCATCGCCTTCACTTTTGACCGGACCTTCTCGTTGCTCAACGCTGCTCAGACCCTTGCCCCACGCCAGCCCGCTCTTGCCGACCACAACTGGAAACGACGTTTCGTATTTTCGAAAGGTGTTGCCCTGCCGTTCGTAGCGCTGGGCCGTGCCCTGGATGTCAGTCCAGTTTTTTGTGGTGATCACAATCAGCTGATTGGCGGTGTCGAGAACGTCGCGTGTACCGAGCGGCGTGATGGGGAAGTCCATGACGTTCTTCGGCGAACGTTCACCACTGTATGTGAAGTGCCACCATTCCTTCGAGTACCCGGTAAATCCTTCTTTTTCCATGGCCCTGCTGAGCTTCTGGCGATTGTCCCTGGCGGCAGTGCTGATCGTCGGGTTGTCGGTATGCGCGCGCTCATCGAAGCAATCGAAACCGGTGCCCATGTCGAGCGCACCGTCGCGCCAACGCTGACCATAGGGGGCCGTGCAATCGACTTGCCCGGTTGAAGGCGTCCAGCTAGCGGCGGGCAGTGCATCCGGACCGGTCAGCGTCAGGTCCACGGTTGAGCCTTTGGAGTGGTTCGACACCCTGGCCACATAACCCAGACGCCAGAAGTCCTGCTTGTCCACGCGCGGATAGAACTCGGCCTTGCGTGGGTCACCCGGCACCAAAGCGAAACGCCCCATATCGGCAACGGCACGGCTGGGCCGATAACAGTCAAACACCTTCAAACCGTAGCCCTGCGCCCGCAAAGCCGTTTGTACCCGAGCGAGGGCCTTGGCGGCGTCCAGCGATAACATGCACTCCCCAGCGTCGTAACCGTCGAGTGGGTGCCCGGTGAAGTTGTGAGCGCTGGCGTAGCGAATGTCTTGCTCGATGCCCGGATCAATCGTACGCAGATACACCATGTTCTCGGGTCGTGTCTCTGCACCGGCAATGCCGGGCGCGACAATGCTCAGGCATAAAATCCATCGCAGACAGGTCCGCGTGAGCCTGTTTGGCAGACGGACTGGAAATGGCGTCGAGAAGGACGGAGGTTTGATTGGGCACAAAGGGCGCATGCGATGCCTCCAAAGATTCTGGTTTCTAAACCAGATCATAAAACGTGCGGCTGCGATTATGAGTTTGATCCAGTCGGCACGGCTTAAAGGGCATGATCCGTATGCCTATCTAAAAGATGTGCTGACACGGCTGCCGACACAGCAGCGGGCGAGTGAGATCGGGCAACTGCTACCGCATCAGTGGGTGCCGGACCTTAGGGGCAGGTAGCCAGAGGCCAACCGACGCGCGCTGCACGGAGGAGGTTGGCCTTAACAACCAAGCGGTGAAATGGGGCAATAACGAAGATGTAGGCCCGGCCTAGACGGTTGTGGCACTGGACCACGGTTGAAAAAACGAGTTGGCGACTGCCTTCTGGCTCTGCCTCTCCAGAACATAGGATCGATATCCGGAAGTCGAGGTGCTTGTCGTCCTCTCCCAACACGATTTCAGTCTGGTTCGTGCTGTAGACCTTGAAGGCTCCAATCCGATTAGCGAGTGATGCCAAATGTTTGGCTGTCTTGAGACCAAAACAGGCAACGATAGTGTCTCGGACTTTCAAGAGCCATCCGATCCAGGATGGCTGGTGGGAAAGGATGAATCGAGCTAGCAAATCTGGATTGCTAGATGTGCCCGCAGGGAGCCGAATCGCAAAAGCGTCCGCTAGGTGCATCGACTTGTAAAGGTGGGTGATGCCGGACCTCGAGGGGACTGGCACGGACATAATGAGCTCAAATTCTCGGGGCATCTGGGATCTCTCCTGAGTTCTAACTACTAATTAGACGACATGCCATGTCGCGTTTCTTGTTGCGATGGTTTTGTCGTATAACGCACCTTGTCGCCCTGTAAGTGCTTGTCTAGCTTAGAAGTGACGGTTACCGACTTTCAAGCCGGACAGGGACAACCGCGCTCACTGCTCATTCCCAAGCACACGAGGTATCTGCATAGTGGAGGAATCTCGCTGTACAAGCGGCTCTTTTTCCATATTGCGGCGTGCCTACTTAGGCTATCAGGTACGTATTCAAGTGTGGGGTTCACGGCAACTTCAGGTTCCAGGCGCAGTAGCGCACCAGGAGCGGAGCTCGCATGGGTCGTGGCGATGCCGTCCGGATAACCAATGTCCACGCCTTGATGAGGTCCAGAGCCTCGCTGAGCGAACATGGATTAACTGGATGTTGTTGAGGCGCCAACTTCTCCTTGTCGGATACTGAGCCCGATCAAGGCATCATAGAGCTCTTGCTGCCCAGCTGGCAGAACAGGGAGCAACGTCGCACGGCGCTTGTCGACATCGAACCAGGATTCAACCAACCATCCCACCAGATAGAGCGCCGAAAGGCATCCGCCAGCGGTTGCAACGTTCCCCTGGCATACAAGAGGCTGGTCCATGGGCTCAAGTCCCAGAGCTTGCAAGCTTGATCGTGCATCCGGGTGTGTAGTTGCTTGGCCGCTGAGCAGCCCAAGCCGTTCGAGAATGAAAGCTCCGGCGCATATGGAGCCGATTCGCTGGCGTCTGGAGTCAAGTTCAAACGACGGCAGGAAATCTGGGGCGGCAAGTGCAGCGGGTATCCCTTCCTTGCCGCTGACGAACAATACCGCGTCGGCACTATTGGCCTCGGAAAGCGGACCATGCACCGAAACAGGCAGGCCGTGCGCCGATCGCACGATAGAGCTAGAACCCAATATTCGGACGTGCCAGTCCTCAGTGTTGCGGCCTAAAATGTCCCACATCAGGAATAGGTCGATATCAGTGAATTGGTCGAAAGCAACCAGAACGATTTTCTTCAAGGCGAGCTCCATGAAAAGTGCTGGCGTGCAAAACGCAACGGCCATCTTTGCTGGTGTTCGCAGCGTATCAATCGGTTGCGCACCATACACAGTCTGTATGGCGCTAAATATGGAGCGAAATAACGGGTGAGAAAACTAACTCGTAACCATTGGATCGCGGCTGCTTTTGAGGCTCTCGATCAAATAGGGCATATTGGCGTTTCGGCCGAGAGTCTATCGCGCCGATTGAATGTGACCCGCGGATCGTTCTATCACCATTTCCGCAATCGCGAAGACTTTGTCCGCACCTTGCTGGCCGCTTGGGAAGAAGACTACACGGAGCGCATGCTCGCTTATGCGGCGCAGGGTCGTAGCGCGGGCGAAACCTTGAAACGCTTCCATCAAGGCTTTTCAAGGTCGGCATTTCTGAAGGAAAACTGAATCGAACTCTGCCGGGAAGCACTTCATCCATAGCTGAGACCAGGTCCGCAGAGCTTGTTGAAGGCGCACGTGTAGTTCGAATCTACTCCGTCGGCGGGTGGTGTCTGCTTTGGCTCGTTCTCGCGCGAGTTGAGGATCCATGCGGCCAACAATGTAACAGTCAGCAAAGCCAATACGTCCTTGTGCGATCGTTTCTCTTGTGGCGTCCAACTCTATGCGCGTTTTTAGGCCTACCAGCCATACCCTGCCGCGATGATCAGCGGAGAAACCAGCAGCGTTGCCCAGAACCCCGATTTTGGAACTGCAATGACGCAAATGATCGAGATCATAAGCACATAGATGCCAACCATTTTAAGTAGCGCGAGATCGCTAACGGCTACGGCGTGAATCGCTGTCTGCCCTGCGAGCATAAAAAGCGGCCCCAGCATGGTAAACCAGAGAGCAGTGCGCCGATCTTCGTGCGCTTTGAATTGGTCAACGAAGCCAGAGCCTACGGCGGCGGCGAATGCTGTTTTGAACTTGATAATACCGAATGGAATATGGAGGACGCCCAGGGCGAACAGGGTCCATGCGACGATGTTTGACATGTCTTATATGCTCCGTACGGTAAGGTTGGATAAGTGCCTAACGTTTGTTTAAGGGCGCGCGGCCCGGTCCCAGCTTTATCGCGTAGCGTCCAGCAACCGAGGAGAGCGACATTGAGTGCGTAGATCAGCTCTCAGGGGAAATGATCGAGTCTGCACTGGGTTCAGCTGCTAGTTTCAATCGGTCAGCTTTACTAATGTATTTAGACTTGCTTGACGGTGCCAATTTGGCGCTGGCCTTTTTTGCGTGAGCCTTCAATAACTGCTGTATTTTTTTACGACGATTCATGTTTTCTGCTCGGCTTGTCAGTTCTTGGATGATGGTACCAGCAGCACCTACTTCAGCCCAAAGCATACATTCACCGCAGCAACACTCAGGCAAACGCAGCCTCGACAAATGCCTCCAGCGCCTTGTCTTCCAGGATTTCGATAGAGAACTGCCCAAAGCGCTTGGGCAACCAGATGATGCGTGTCCCGGACGGGGATTGCAGGTTCGCGCGGGCCAATGGCTCTCCGTTTTCGTCTTCTGGCTGAACACCGGCGACCATCAGTTCGTCATAGGCTTTCTCGATGTCCGGTGTCGAGTAGCAGTGGCGATAAATCATCCCTTCGCCCGAGGAGTCCAATAGCTCTCTCAGGTTCCCCGCCAACGGGGAAGCATCTATGTTCAAAGTAACGCCCAATCCACCGGACACCGATCCGGTGTCCCCGTAGAACCCGATTCGAACAAACTCAACGAGGCCGCCGAACGGGCCCTCGACTTTCACTTCCCGTCGACTGCCGACATCAAAGCCACCGGGCGTACCCACCGCAATCTGTTTTCCGTGGACCCAGGGGCTACTACCGAAACCCTGGCCGTTTATTTGGTCGAGACGCTGGCTTCGGTCGATGTGATGGTCCATCAGCTGGTGGATCATCTGGACGGTGGGTCGCGCTATGCCCTGTTGGGCATTTCAAACAGCATCAAGGTGGCGGAGATCACGGCGAACCGGTTGCTGGATAAAATCGATCTACCTGCGTAGGCGCGGCTCGCTGTGGCAAGGGAGCTGGCGCCCTCGCCACCGTTTGCTCATGACTGCAGCAATCAACTTCCACCCCGTTTATTCAACGCCTCTTCAGCCGCCGCAATTTCAGCCTGACGCTTGACGATCATGTCGCCAATCGGCGGACCCTGGAAGCGTCGGGCTTCAAATCCGAACCAGACAATAGCCGTCAGCACCAGAAAACCGATGGTGATGTACAGCGCCCATTCGTTCGGTGGCTGGATGCCGATGACGAAAATGATCACCATCGAGAGGATCGAGAGGAGGGCAAACACCGAGTACCAGAAGCGCCCCATGTTCCACGGTCCCATGGTTGGCCACTTCGAAGTCCCGTAGGTAAACAGGCCCAGCACGATGGGAATGATGAAGGAGAAGAACAGGAAGATCACCGTGCAGGACACCACGATGGTATAGACCGGCGTTTCGCCGACCGAGATCACCGACGATCCCCAGACGAACAACACCGCGAGCGTGGCACCGGTCCAGATCGCCGCCACCGGGCTGCGTAGGGTCGGCGAGACCGAGGCCAGTGCTTTGGAGAAGGGCAGGCCGCCGTCACGGGAAAACGCGAAGATCATGCGTGAGACCGAGGTCACGGTCGCCAACCCGCAAAGAAATTGCGAGATAAAAATGGCCACGTAAAGCGCCAACTTCACAGTCGGATTGACCTGGGTGTCCATGGCCCAGAAAAACACGGTCCAGCCATGCTTCGCCGCCTCGTCCATGCTTGGCAGCATCAGCACAAACGAACTGAGCATGACCCAACCGAACAGCAGCGACCAGACCACCGACATGACCATGCCGCGTGGCACCGACATGGCGGCATTTCGGGTCTCTTCCGAGGTATGCGCAGAGGCGTCATAGCCCGTGATGGTATAGATCGGCAACAGCAGGCCGAGCATGAAAATCCAGCCGTTCGAAACCTGTGGCCAAACGCTGCCGCCAGCCTCGCCGGAATAGTTGCTGAAGGTCCATAGCCGGGCGAACTCATAACTGGGCGCCGATATCAGGCAGACGATGGTCAGCGCGAGCGCCGTGGCAAAGATCAGATACCCCGAGAAGTCGGTGAGCTTCGCGGTCAGGCCGATTCCCAGGTGGTTACACAAGGCCTGGAGGCCGGTCAGGAGCGCCAGGAAAATCACCCGGGTCGTGGTGGTGTCTTCCATTCCCAGGGCCGGCCCGAAGGCGCCGAAAAAGAAGTAATAGGTGCCGACGTTGATCGCGCCTAGCACGGTGACCAGCCCGAGCAAGTTGAACCACGCGGTCAGCCATCCGGTGAAGCGGTTACCGAGTATCGAACCCCAGTGATAGAGGCCACCAGCGGTGGGGTAGGCCGAGGAAATCTGCGCCATGGCCATGGCGAAAACCCCGGAGATCAGGCAACCGATCGGCCAGCCGATGCCGATTGACGCACCGCCCGCACCCGAGGTGCCCTGAGCGAGTGAATTGATACCACCCGAGAGGATGCAGATGATCGAAAAGGAAATGGCAAAGTTGGAGAAAACGCCCATGCGTCGCGACAGCTGCTGGGCATAGCCCATGCTGTGCAGCACCTTGACGTCATCGTCTTGCGGCTCGCTCGTGCCGGGCTGACTTGCTGGATTCATGTTGTGTGCCCCTTGTCAGGTTTTGGTACAGGCCGAACTGAGCCGCCGTAGGCTGGCTCCTACAGACGGCCGTGGTACGCCGCATCGAAAATTTCTGCCGCGCCATTTCGGGTCAATGGCAGCGGGTTGCCGCTGGCGCAAGGGTCGACAATCGCCATGTCCGCGATCAGGTCCGCCTGCCGATCATCCACCCCCAGCTCAACCAGGGTGTGCGGCACGCCGATGTCCTTGCGCAACTTGAGGACGAAGGCCAGAAAACTGTCGAAGCCGGGCGAGGGCAGGCGCAAATAAGCCGCGAGGCGGGTGATGCGTTCCTCGATGGCCGGGCGATTGAACTTCAGGACATAGGGCATGAACGTGGCGTTGGTCATGCCGTGATGGGTGTCGTACAGGGCGCCCACCGGATGTGAGAGGGCGTGCATCCCGCCCAGACCTTTCTGGAAAGCGGTAGCGCCCATCGCGGCCGCCGCAAGCATTTCCGCTCGCGCCTCCAGGTCCGAGGGTGTGTGTACGGCTCGCACCAGGGCATTGGCGACCAGGCGCATGCCTTCCACCGCAATCCCTTCGGCCATGGGGTGAAAGCCGGGGGCGCAATACGATTCCAGACAATGCGCAAACGCATCCATGCCGGTGCCTGCGGTGACCTTGGCCGGCATGCCGACGGTGAGGGCCGGGTCGCTGATGACCACGCGCGGCATCATCTTCGGGTGGAAGATGATGCGTTTGGTGTGCGTACGCTCATCGATGATCACCGCGGCACGGCCCACCTCGGAGCCGGTACCCGCCGTGGTCGGCACCGCAATGATCGGGGCGATGCTGCCTTCGTCGGCGCGGGTCCAGTAGTCGCCGATGTCTTCGAAATCCCACACCGGGCGGGTCTGGCCGCTCATGAAGGCGATGAGCTTGCCCATGTCCAGGCCACTGCCACCGCCGAAGGCGACCACGCCATCGTGTTTGCCGGCGCGCCAAGCGTCGAGCCCACCCGCCAGGTTGGCTTCGACCGGATTGGGTTTAAGGTCGCAAAACAGCGCGACGCCAAGGCCGGCGGCGCGCAAGGCGTCCAGCGCTGCAGCAGTGATCGGGGCTCGCGCCAGGCCACTGTCGGTGACCAGCAACGGTCGCTGGATCCCTTGACTGCGGCAGATCTCGGCAAGCTCGGCGATGCGGCCGACACCGAAGCGGATGCTTGTGGGGTAGTTCCAGTTCGCGGTCAGGCTCATGGCTCAGATCTCGTGGCGCAAATGGAAGGATTTCGCTCGGGTCAGATTGTCATAACCCAGGCGCGACAGCGTGACGCCGCGCCCACTGTTCTTCACCCCGGTCCAGGCCAGGGCCGGGTCCAGGTAATCGCAGCGGTTCATGAATACGGTGCCGGTGTCGATCTCGTTGCCCAGGCGTTCGGCGGCGGCAAGGTCTTGCGTCCAGATGGAAGCGCTGAGCCCGAACTCACTGTCGTTCATCAAGGCAATAGCTTCGTCGTCGCTGACCACCGGCATGATGCCGACCACGGGACCAAAGCTTTCCTCGCGCATCACCGACATTTGATGGGTGACGTCGACTAATACTTGCGGCGCGAGGTAGGCGCTGCCCGGTGCGTCGGGAGGAAAATCCTTTGGATCGATCAGCGCCCGAGCGCCATGGGTCAGTGCATCGGCGATCTGCCCGCGAACGAATTCAGCGGCACTCGGTGTCACCAGCGGACCGAGTGTGGTGGCTTCGTCCAGCGGGTTGCCCAGCACGTATTGGCGAGTCAAGGCGGCGAAGCGTTCGATAAACGCCGGGTAGATTTTTTCATCGACATAAATTCGCTCGACGGCGCAGCAACTCTGCCCGGAGTTGAAGAAGCTGCCATCCACCAGATTTTCCACTGCATGTTCGAGCTTGGCGTCTGCCCGTACGTAGGCCGGGTCTTTGCCGCCGAGCTCGAGGCCCACGCCGAGGAAACCTCCGACGGCAGCGTGTTCCATGGATTTTCCGGCTTCGACCGAGCCGGTGAAGTTCACTTGCTGCACGCGTCCAGAGGCAATGATCGCTCCGGTATAAACATGACTGAGCAGCAGGTTCTGGAACAATCCTTCGGGCAGATTGGCACGGCGAAACGCCTCGGCGAACCGTTCACCCACCAGCAGCGTTTGCGACGCGTGTTTGAGGATCACGCTGTTGCCGGCCATCAGCGCCGGGATAATCGTATTCACCGCCGTCAGGTAGGGGTAATTCCAGGGGGCGACAACCAGCACCGTACCCAGCGGCTCGCGTTTGATACAGCGTCGAAAACCGGCGACGGGCGTGGGCTCAAGCGCTGCCAGGGCGTCAGGCGCAATGGCGATCATATGCCGGGCACGCTCTTCGAAACCGCGCAGTTCGCCAGCGCCAAAGCGCACTGGGCGGCCCATCTGCCAAGCCAGTTCCGGCACGATGTCGGCCTTCATGGCCAGCATCGCGTCTACCGCAGCGCTGCAGAAGGCGGCGCGTTCGCTCAGTGGCCGACGTTTCCATTGCGTCTGGGCAGCTTCGGAAGCCGCCAGCGCCTGGTCAATCTGCGCAGCATCGGCACAGCGGCGTTCGGCATAGACCCGGCCATCGACCGGTGAGATGAGTTGAATCGTTGAAGTCATGATGGCGGTCTCAATAGCGCTCAAACCCGCGCCGCAGTTCCCAGTCGGTGATCCGCCGGTCGTACTCTTTCTGCTCCCATTCGGCGGTGTGCACGTAGTGGTCGATCACTTCATCGCCGAACGCCTCGCGCAACATGGTCGAGCCCTGGAGTGCGGCGCAGGCTTCGCGCAGGGTCTTCGAGACTTCAGGCAAGTGTTCGTCGACGTAGGCATCGCCCTCGAAGGGCGGCGCGAGGCTGAGCTTCTCGTCGATGCCGGCCAGTCCCGCCGCGATCAAGGCGGCGAAGGCCAGATATGGGTTGAGGTCGGCACCGCCAATGCGACATTCGATGCGTATGGCTTTGCTGCCTTCTGCGCACAAACGAAAGCCCGCAGTGCGATTGTCCCGACTCCACACCGCCCGGGTCGGTGCAAAAGTGCCGGCCTGAAAGCGCTTGTACGAATTGATGTAGGGCGCGAGAAAACAGGTGATGTCGTTGGCGTATTTGAGCTGCCCGGCCACCCAGGAACGCATCAGTTTCGACATGCCGAACTCAGCCTTGGCGTCAAAGAACAGCGGCTTTTTACCGTTCTTGTCCCACAGCGAATTGTGAATGTGGCTGCTGGAGCCGGCGGCGTCGTAGCGCCACTTGGCCATGAACGTGATCGCCTTGCCCTGTAGTTGCGCGATCTCTTTGCAGGCGTGCTTGATGATGACGTGGTGGTCGGCCATGGTCAGCGCATCGGCATAACGGATATTGATTTCTTCCTGGCCCGGCCCCCATTCACCCTTGGAGTTTTCCACGGGGATGCCGCTGGCCTGCAGATGCTTGCGAATCGCCCGCAGCACCGGCTCTTCGCGGGTGGTCTGCAGGATGTTGTAATCCTCGATGTAGTGACCGGCCGTTTTCGGCTTGTGGTAGTTGCGCTCGTGGATGGCCTCGTAGCTCTCGTCGAACAGATAGAACTCCAGTTCCGAGGCGAACATGCCGGTGTAGCCGCGCTCGCGCAGTCGCTCGATCTGCTTTTTCAGAATCGCCCGCGGGCTGTGCGGCAGGTCGCGCCGATGGTGATGATCGAGCACATCGCAGAGCACCAGCGCCGTGCACTCCAGCCAGGGCACCCGTCGCAACGTGGCCATGTCGGGTTTGAGCACGAAGTCGCCATAGCCTTTGCTCCAGCTGGCCGCGGCGTAACCCGGCACCGGCTCCATGTCGATGTCGTCGGCCAACAGGTAATTGCAGCAGTGGGTTTCTTCATGACCGCTGTCGATGAAAAACTCGACCTGGAATCGCTTGCCGACCAATCGGCCTTGCATGTCGACC
Organism: Pseudomonas sp. ANT_J28; assembly: GCF_008370005.1. Lineage (NCBI taxonomy): Bacteria > Pseudomonadati > Pseudomonadota > Gammaproteobacteria > Pseudomonadales > Pseudomonadaceae > Pseudomonas > Pseudomonas sp. ANT_J28. Next base: position 11,272 of record NZ_VOBM01000014.1, on the reverse strand, counting down.
ATGCAAACAAGAACGGTATCGATCTCGCCGGAGGCGGCGGCACGCTTGAGTTGATCAAAACTGAGGAGGGGCTCGGTCATCACGTAGTCCTGCGTGAATTGTTTGGGCCTGTCTGAAATAGCTGTTGCAGACGCTCTCCAGAACAAACCAAAACCTGCAGACGCGAGCATCGTGTGCAATAAGCTGCTGTAAGCGTAGCCTACTGTTGCAGTGTGCAAGTTTCGGAAATCGCAGCCTGATGACTCGGGCGCAAAGGCGAGAACTGATCGCCCTCCAACGCGAGGAAACAAACATGACAAAGAAGAAAACGCACAACACCTACCAACGTCTCGAACAGCAGTACCCGGATTACCTGGCTGCCGTGGAAGCCTTGGGTACGGCGGTGCGTCATACCGGCCCACTGGAAGAGATCGTTGTCCAGCTGATCCAGCTCGGTGCCGCGGCGGCCATCCGTTCTGAGGGCGCGGTGCACAGTCATACCCGACGGGCACTGGAGGCGGGCGCTACGCCAGAGCAGATCCGTCACACGCTGATCTCACTGACCAGCACGATCGGTTTTCCCACCGTCGTTGCGGCTATCAGTTGGGCGGATGATGTGATTGAGACGTGACCTATTGAGGCGCGTTTGAGCACCTGGCTTGTCAGCTTTTCGAAGCCCTCCATTCATGCGGAATCTGGCAACAGTGTCAAAGCAGACTTCAGCTTCACCACTAAGCCAGATACCGCCGAAACCATCCGAGCGTCCGGTCCCAGGCCAGCCTGGCCGCGGCGTCATCGTATCGAGGCGTGGAGTCGTTATGAAAACCATGGTTGGCGCCGGGGTAAATGTAGGCTTCATACGTCTTGCCCGCGGCTTTCAATGCCTTCTCATAGGCGGGCCAGCCTTCGTTGATGCGCGTATCCAGCTCACCGTAGTGAAGCATCACCGGCGCCTTGATTCGGGCGACATCTTTGGCTTCTGGCTGTCGGCCATAGAAGGACACGGCAGCCCCCAGTTCCGGATAGGCCACGGCTGCGGCATTGACGACGCCACCGCCGTAGCAGAACCCGGTGATGCCGACTTTTCCGGTGGTCGCGTCATGCTTCATCAACCACTCGATGGCGGCGAAAAAGTCGTTCATGAGCTTTTCAGGGTCGACGGTCGCCTGCAACTCCCGGCCTTTGTCATCGTTGCCGGGATAGCCGCCCACCGACGTCAGACCATCAGGGGCGAGGGCGATGAAGCCTGCCTTGGCCACACGCCGCGCGACGTCTTCGATGTACGGGTTGAGCCCGCGATTTTCATGCACGACCACCACCGCCGGCACCTTGCCGGTGGCTTTCGCCGGGCGCACCAGATAGCCACGAACCTGCCCGTTGCCTTTGGGTGAGGGGTAGGTGATGTATTCGGCAACAATGTCCGGGTCAGTAAATTCAACCTGCTCGGCGAGTGCATAATTCGGACTCAGGGCGGCCAGGAGGGCGCTGGCGGTCAAACCGCCCAAGGTAAACAACGCCGCCCGGTCCAGAAACTCTCGCCGGTTGATCTTGCCGTGGGCGTAATAGTCGTACAGTTCGAGCAGTTCCGGAGCAAAGTCTTTCGCAGTGAGACGGGGCATCTGTACGCTTCCTCCGCCCGAGATTGTTTGGGGCGCTTGCTTTTGGGGTGGGGCAGACGGAAAAGGGCTTTCAGCCCATCAGTGCCATCAAACAATAAGAAACAAATAGCCGATTGAGTTGTGATGTAACGAAATTGTAGAAGTGTTCTGCTTTCCCGCGAGAATAGTTAATTTTTCTTACGTTGAAAGTTGCTTTCTTAAACCCTCGCCATGGAGGTGCGCAGGGTTCGTTTCACGGAAGCATTGAAAAATGTCCCGTGTTTTTTGAGGTAGTAAGGAGCTTGGAGCAATGCCGTTAATAAGTGAGACAGCGCAACACAGAGCAAAATCAAAACGATGGTCAGCCCTAAGCGTGCTCATGCTGCCAGTACTACTGGTGACCGTAGACAATACGGTGCTTGGATTCGCGTTACCAAAGATTGCCGAGGCCCTGAGTCCAAGCGCAAGTCAGCAGTTGTGGATGATCGATGCCTATTCGCTGGTATTGGCCGGATTACTGGTGTCGATGGGAAGTCTGGGGGATCGAATCGGTCATCGGAAGTTGTTACTGGCCGGGTCTTTAGGTTTTGTCATTGTGTCGGTGCTGACGGCCTATTCCCATACGGCCATGCAACTGATTGCCGGGCGAGCGTGCATGGGGATTTTCGGTGCGATGTTGATGCCCTCGACGTTGGCATTGATATGTTCGGTGTTCCTGGATCGAGAGGAGCGCAGAGTAGCTGTCGCGATCTGGGCAACAACTCTGACGGTAGGATCGGCACTCGGTCCTTTGGTCGGTGGGGTTTTGCTGGAATTTTTCAGCTGGGAGGCGATTTTCCTATTGGCGATACCCGTATTGGTGCCGTTATTGGTATTGGGACCGGTGTTGTTGCCCGAGTCCGAGCAAGACTGTTCAGGACCATTGGATCCGCTAAGTATCCTGCAATCGATGGTTGCCCTCAGTGCCATCGTTTACGGCATTAAACACAGCGCCAGTAATGGTCTCGACTGGATGGCGCTGACAGCATTTGTAATCGGCATGGTTGCTGGGTGGATGTTTGTGCGTCGGCAGTTACGTCTGCCTGTGCCGCTGATGGATCTGAGTCTGTTCCGAAGTGGCTTCAGCGGCTCAGTGCTGATCAATCTGATGAGCCTCGCGTTCCTCGTCGGCTTTGTGTTCTTTACCACTCAGTTCTTACAGATCGTCCTTCAGATGTCACCGTTGAATGCCAGCTTTGCGTTAGTACTTGGTCAGATTATGGCGATCGTAGTGGGAATGGCAGTCGTGCCTGTAGCGCGGCGAGTACCGGTGCATGTGCTGGTACCGATTTTGATGGCGTTTGCTGGGGCGGCGTTTTTGTTGGTCGCCAGCATCGGCAGCAGTCTGATCGTTCTGGTGGTGGCTTTTGCCCTGCTGAACATTGGCGTGGGCGCGATCGCGACGGTATCCAACGATGTGATTTTGTCGGCTGCACCGCCGGAAAAGGCGGGTGCGGCGTCGGCCATTAGTGAAACGGCCTATGAAGTGGGTGTGGTTTTGGGGACGACGGTGCTCGGAGGTCTCGTCACGGCCTACTATCGCGGTGCATTGCAGCTGCCGGGCTTTTTGAGCGAGGTGCAGACGATGCTGGCGAGTGAGACGCTATCGGGTGCTCATCATGTAGCGGTGCAGTTGTCGCAGGATCAAGCACAAGCGCTGATGACGCAGGCGGGAAGTGCATTCGAGGGTGGAATTAATCTGGTTTCGTGGGTGACGTTCGGCTTGGCACTCATGGCGATTTTAATTGCCTGGCGCGCTCTGCGGATACCGAAGACGAAACTTGTTGAAGGGCAGTGATCGAAAACGAACGTCGGGCCGTTTGCCACATGGCCCGACTGGTTCAGTGCTCAGCTCAGCTCAGCTCAGCTCAGCTCAGCTCAGCTCAGCTCAAATCAATTCAGTTCAGGCATTGCGCCCCGGCCTTGGCCACCTGCGCGTCCTGCTCGGCTTTGACCCCGGACACCCCGACCGCGCCGATCACCTGGCCGTCGACGATGATCGGCACACCGCCCTCAAGGGACGTCAGCAAGGGTGCGGACAAAAAGGCATGGCGCCCGCCATTGACCATCTCTTCATAGCCTTTGGATTCGCGCCGACCGAGGGCCGAGGTGCGGGCCTTTTCGGTGGCGATGTAGGCGCCAATCGGAGCGCAACCGTCGAGGCGTTCGAGGGCCAGGGGATGGCCGCCGTCATCGACAATCACGATGGTCACGGCCCATTGGTTGTTCTGCGCTTCGGTGCGTGCCGCCGCGAGGATTTGGCTGACTTCGTTCTGGCTCAGTACGGCTTTGCTTTTCATGGGGATTCTCCAGTGTTCGGTTAGGGCAAGGCGGCTTCGACCAGTTCGATCCAGTGCCTGACAGGGGTTCGGCCCGCACCGTCGAGGTGTGACTGACAGCCGATATTGGCCGTGACAATGACTTCGGGATGTCCGCTTTCCAGCGCATTGACTTTGTTGTCGCGCAGTTGCCGGGACAGTTCGGGTTGGGTCAGCGAATAGGTGCCCGCCGAGCCGCAACACAGGTGACTGTCGGCAACAGGCGTGAGGTTGAAGCCCAGACTGGTCAGAATCGCTTCCACCGCACCCCCCAATTTCTGCGCGTGCTGCAAGGTGCAGGGGCAATGGAACGCCAGACGCTGATCGCTGTGGATACCGAGCTTTTCCAGCGGTTCGTCGCGCAGCACTTCGACCAGATCCTTGGCGAGCGCACTGACCTTTTTCGCCTTCTCGGCATAGGCCGGGTCGGTGCTGAGCAGGTGACCATAATCTTTGATGAAGGCACCACAACCGCTGGCGGTTTGCACGATGGCCTCGGCACCGTTTTCAATGCTCGGCCACCATGCATCGATATTGCGGCGGGCGCGATCCAGGCCGGCTGCCTGAGCGTCGAGGTGATAATCCACGGCGCCGCAGCAACCGGCCTCGCGGGTCGCGGTGACGCTGATGCCCAGTCGATCCAGTACTCGGGCGGCGGCCGCGTTGGTATTGGGCGACAGACTCGGTTGCACGCAGCCTTCGAGCATCAGCACCTGCCGGGTGTGGCGAGTGATCGGGCGTGGCTTGGCCGGATAGACGCGACGAGGCAACTTTATCTGCAAGGTGTTGGGCAACAACGCCCGGAACACCTGGCCACTGCTGACCAGCCCTTTGAACAGTGCAGGATTGGGGACGACGCTGCGCAAACCCTCGCGCAACAACCGCTGGCCGAGTGGGCGCGGCACCGCCGCATCGACCACCGCCCGGCCAATGTCCAGCAGGTTGTGGTAGTCGACGCCGGAAGGGCAGGTGGTTTCGCAGTTACGGCACGACAGGCAGCGATCCAGGTGCTGTTGGGTCTTCTGCGTGACTTCGTTGCCCTCCAGAACCTGCTTGATCAGGTAGATGCGACCCCGCGGTCCGTCCAGTTCATCGCCCAGCAATTGATAGGTCGGGCAAGTGGCATTGCAGAAACCGCAGTGCACGCACGTGCGCAGGATGCTTTCGGCTTCTTCGGCGCGGGGCAGTTGGCGGGCGTGTTCGCTCAAGGTGGTCTGCATGGGTCAAAGCTCCGCGTATAGGCGCCCGGGGTTGAAGATGCCTCGGGGATCGAGTTGTCGCTTCAAGTTCCGGTGGTAGCGCATCAATGCGTCAGGCAACGGTTGGAACGGGCTGTCGATCAGGCCATGGCTGTAGCAGGTCACATGCCCGCCGACGTCTTCGACGATCGAGCGAATGAACAATGCCTCCGCGTCGGATTTGAGCCAGCGCTGTGCACCGCCCCAATCGAGCAGCTGACGGCCAGGCAGGGAAAGCCGAGGAGTGTTGTGAGGGACGGACAGGCGCCAAAGTGCCTGGTCCTCATCGAAGAAGCTCAATCGATGCTCGTTGAGATCCTCCCAATATGAAGCGTCCAGCAACTCGCCGCCGAGCCGGTCATGAGCCGCCGCCACCGAGCCTTCGCCTCCCTCAAGCCGCAGGTGCAGGCGCTGCCCATCGTGGCACGCAGCGCTGATCGGCAGCGGCTGCTGGCCCCATTCGGCGAGGCGCAGCAAGGCGCGGTCACTGTCCATTTCCAGGCTAATGCTCAAGCATTGACGCGGCTTGGGCAGGACCTTGAGCGAGACATCAGTCACCACGCCCAGCGAGCCATAACTGCCAGCCATCAAGCGCGACAGATCGTAGCCGGCGACGTTTTTCATGACTTCGCCACCGAAGCGCAAATGCTTGCCATGACCGGTGATGACCCGTGTCCCGAGGACGAAGTCCCTGACGGACCCAGACCAGGGGCGCCGTGGTCCCGACAGTCCGCTGGCGATCATGCCGCCGACGGTGGCGCCGTCGCCGAAGGAGGGCGGTTCGCAAGGCAACATCTGCTGCGCTGCATCCAGTACTTCAGCCAGTTCTGCCAACGGTGTGCCGCAGCGGGCGGTGATCACCAGCTCGGTCGGGTCGTAGCTGACGATGCCTCGGTGGCTGCGCGTGTCGAGTACTTCGCCCGCCACGATGCGTCCAAGAAACGCCTTGCTGTTGGAGCCTTGAATGCGCAAGGGCGTGGCGTTTTGCAGCGCCTGGTTCACCTGCTCCAGCAGCGAGCCGCTGTCATCGATATCGTGTCCGCTGCGCATCAGAAACGCTCCAGCTCAGGGAAGGGCATCTGACCCAAATGAACGTGCATCGCGCCAAACTCGGCGCAGCGGTGCAGCGTCGGAATGTTCTTGCCGGGGTTGAGCAAACCACTTGGATCGAAGGCGGCTTTGACGGCATGGAACACGGTCAACTCATCGCTATTGAACTGCGCACACATCTGATTGATTTTCTCCCGGCCCACGCCGTGTTCACCGGTAATGCTGCCGCCGACCTTCACGCACAATTCGAGGATCTTGCCGCCCAGGGCTTCAGCGCGATCGAGTTCGCCCGGTTGGTTGGCATCGAACAGAATCAGTGGGTGCATGTTGCCGTCACCGGCGTGGAAAACGTTGGCCACTCGCAGATCGTACTCGGCCGACAACGCGGCGATCGCGTGCAGCACGCCGGGTAGCTCGCGGCGCGGGATCGTCCCGTCCATGCAGTAATAATCCGGTGAGAGGCGGCCCACCGCAGGAAAGGCATTCTTGCGTCCAGCCCAGAAGCGCACGCGTTCGGCTTCATCTTTGGCCAGGCGTACTTCAGTGGCCCCAGCCTGTTCCAGCACCTGGCGCACGCGGTCGCAGTCATCATGAACGTCGGCTTCAACGCCATCGAGCTCGCACAGCAGAATGGCTTCGGCGTCGACTGGATAACCGGCGTGGATGAAGTCTTCGGCAGCGCGAATGGCCAGGTTGTCCATCATCTCCAGACCGCCCGGGATGATGCCGGCGGCAATAATGTCACCCACCGCGCGGCCCGCCTTTTCGACGGAATCGAACGCCGCCAGCAGCACTTTGGCGGTCTGGGGTTTGGGCAGCAGTTTGACCGTGACCTCGGTGATGACACCGAGCATGCCTTCGGAACCGGTGAACAACGCCAGCAGATCGAAGCCCGGAGAATCGAGCGCCTGCGAACCGAGGGTCAGGTGTTCGCCATCGACGGTGAGGATGTCGACCTTGAGCAGGTTGTGCACGGTCAGCCCGTACTTCAGGCAATGCACACCACCGGCGTTTTCCGCCACATTACCGCCGATTGAACAAGCGATCTGCGAGGAAGGGTCCGGCGCGTAATACAAGCCAAACGGCGCAGCCGCCTGGGAAATCGCCAGATTGCGCACCCCCGGCTGAACCCGAGCCGTGCGGGCGGCAGGGTCGATGTGCAGGATAGAGTTGAAGCGCGCCATCACCAGCAGCACACCTTTTTCCAACGGCAATGCACCGCCAGACAAACCCGTGCCGGCGCCGCGGGCAACCACCGCGACCTGCCGCTCATGGCAGAGTCGAAGCACGCCTTGCACCTCGTCGATGTGGCGCGGCAGCACCACCAGCATGGGCGTGGTGCGATAAGCAGAAAGTCCGTCGCATTCGTACGGTTTGAGCTCTTCCTGTTGATGCAGGACTTCCAGATCCGGCCACTGCGTGTGCAGGGCTTGCAACAAGGCAGCTCTGTCGGCATCAGGCAGGACGCCGTCGACGCGTTCATCGTAAAGAATGTTCATAATCGGTTGACGACCCTCAGTTGTTTTTATAGGAGGTCTGTGTCCGTTTACCACTGACTTGCATCATTGGCTTGAGGCGTTCTACTGTCCATGTGTTGTTTGGCTGGTCGAACCAGTTTTTTATTCGAAGTTTTTTTATCTACGTAAAAAAAGGTTTTTAAAACATAGGTATATGTTTTTATTTGAACGTTTGTGGTTTTACTAGTGAGACTGGTCATACCAGTTGGAGAGTCGATGGACAGCACCGAAACGAGCCGTAATCCACAAGTCGCAGACGTGGTCTGTGAACGCATCGAACGGCTGATCGTGGACGGGGTGCTCAAGACCGGTCAGCTGTTGCCGTCGGAGCGTCGTCTGACCGAAAAGCTGGGTGTTTCCCGTACGGCACTTCGCGAAGGCCTGAAGCTGTTGCGCGCTCGCGGGATTATCAAGACAGAGCAGGGCAAAGGTTCATTTGTAGCCGATCTTTCGGGCCACGGTGCCGCGTCACCGCTGATGCACTTGTTCAGCTCACAACCCCGCACGCTCTACGATTTGTTCGAGGTTCGCAGCTTGCTCGAGGGCGAGTCCGCACGCCTCGCGGCGTTGCGCGGAACCGAAGCTGATTTCGTCCTCATCACCCGCAGCTATGAGGCATTGCTCGATGCCCACAGCCGTTCGCTGGAGGCGTCGGAACACGCCCGGCTCGATCATGCGTTTCACCTGGCGATTTGCGAGGCCTCGCACAACCCGGTGTTGGTGCAGACCTTACGCTCACTGACGGACTTGCTGCTGAACACGGTGTTTGCCTCGGTCAATAACCTCTACCACCGCGAGCCGCAAAAACGTCAGATCGACCGTCAACATGCGCGGCTCTACAACGCCGTCACCGGCCGTATGCCGGAACAGGCACGCAAGGCGGCCATCGCGCACATCCAGAGCATCTGCGAGAACCTCAAGGAAATCGAAAGCGAGGAACAACGTCTGGTTCGGGCTACGCTGCGACTTGAGGGGTGGACGTAATGCCCGGGCGGTGAGCCCGGGCTACGTGAATCAATGTCCGCCAACCACCATATGGCTGAACGGCGCCACATATGCCTGCAACGTCACCAGGCCACCGACCAGAATCGCCAGGATGATCGAGTGGAAAAACACATAACGCAGGATTTCTCCTTCATGCCCGTACCAGCGGGTGGCGGTCGAGGCCACCACGATCGACTGGGCGTCGACCATCTTGCCCATGACCCCGCCGGAACTGTTGGCGGCCGCCATCAACACCGGGCTGAGGCCCAATTGCTCGGCAGTAACCCGTTGCAAGCCGCCGAACAGTACGTTGGACGCCGTATCCGAGCCGGTCAGCGCCACGCCGAGCCAGCCGAGCAGGGTGCCGAACATGGGGTAGAAGATGCCCGTCGCGGCGAAGGCCAGGCCCATGGTCGCGTCCAGGCCCGAATAACGGGTGAGGAAACCGAGGGCGAGCATGGCGGTAATGGTGATCAGTGAATAGCGCACCACCCACAGCGTTCGCAGGTATTGGTGGATCAGTTGCGGAATGGAATAACCCATCAGCAACCCGCCGAGGATCGCCGACAGCAGGATGCCGCTACCGGTGCTGGTGAACCAGGTGAACTTGTACACCGCATCCTCGGTTTTAGGCGCGGGCACCACGGGCGGGACCTTCTCGATCTGCTGGTGGATCGTGGTGAACGTCACGATCGGAGCGAAGATCGGGTTCGCTTCACGCATCGGTTTGCCTTGAGGGTCGAGCTTGGCCGAATGGGTTGCCGGATCAATCGCCGGGCGTGTATCGAACATGTTTTTGAAGCCCTGGGTGCCCCAGGCGAACACGAATACCGTGAGGATGATCCACGGCATCCACGCGCGCATGACAGCAGGCTTGGCATCGCTGGCAAAGGCCGCGCTGGCGACGGGTTTTTCGTCATGCTCTTCGGCTATTTTGGAGTTGTCGACGCGCCCGGACAGCGCGGCGGAGGTATGCACGTTGGCCGGCTTCCAGACCCTGAGGAAACCGGTCAGGCAGGCCATGGAAATCAGCGCGGCGATCACGTCCACCAGCATCGGCCCGTGGTAGTTGGACACCAGGAACTGCGGCACGGCGAAAGTGACGCCGGCCACCAGAATCGCCGGCCAGATTTCCAGCATCTTGCGCCATCCGGCGAAGGCCCAGATCAACCAGAACGGCACGATCACCGAGAAGAACGGCAATTGCCGGCCGACCATCATCGATAGTTCCATTTCATCCAGCCCGGTCACCTTGGCCAGGGTGATGATCGGCGTGCCCAGCGCACCGAACGCCACTGGCGCGGTGTTGGCGATCAACGCCAGGCCAGACGCGGCCAGTGGCGAGAAGCCCAGCCCGATCAGAATCGCGCCGGTCACCGCCACCGGCGTGCCGAAACCAGCGGCCCCTTCGAAGAAAGCACCGAAGCAGAAAGCAATCAGCAGCAATTGCAGGCGTCGATCGTCGGTGATACGCGCCAGGGAATCCTGCAGCACTTTGAACGAGCCGTTCTCAGTGGTCAGCCGATGCAGGAAGATGATGTTGAGCACAATCCAGCCAATCGGCAGCAAACCGTTGGCGGCGCCGTACAGGGCCGCCGAGCCAGCCATGTTCGCCGGCATGCCGAAAGCGAAGATCGCGATCACCAGCGCAGACGCCAAGGCCAACAATGCGGCCAGATGCGCCTTGATATGGAAAAACGCCAGGGCTGCCAGCATCACTACGACCGGCACTGCTGCCATGATGGTTGAAAGTAGCGGGTTGCCGAACGGATCGTAGATTTGCTGCCAGACCATGTTCCACCTCTGCTTTTTATTGTTGGGAGTGCAGACCCCGAGGGGGCGGTGGTTTCTAGTATAGGTGGCATTACGCCGCTGGCCTGGCAGGCCTTTTAGTGGGCCGCACTGAGCTAACATGGCCCATAGGTAAATGCGCTACTCGGACTTCAACGACGGGAGAAATGCAGCCATGACTGAACGCCATATGCACCACAAGGAAACACTGTCGAACGGATGCAAGATCGAGGTCAAAGCCGAGATATTGAGGGACGGCTCGCTGAAGATGTTCATCGGCGTTTACCGGCCGGACGGCACGGTCATCGAGGAAGACAACAAGCCATCCCCGCATCTGCTGGATATGGAAGACGCCTTTGACTGGGGAATCAAAAACGCAAGGGACGTCGGAAACGGTCAAAGAACCCTGTAAGGCCACGCTTTGGACACCCTCATGAAAAAGGCGACAACCACCATGAAGAAAGAGCAGGTCGGTGCTAAGGAAGAAGAGGGAGGACCTTCGGCCTCTCAGCTGATAGACGCGAGAATCAACGAACTGGGAGATTGGCGGGGCGAGGCGCTCGCTCGGGTCCGAACGTTCATCCGGCAGGCCGACCCTGACGTGGTCGAGGAATGGAAGTGGCGGGGTGTTCTGCAGTGGTCTAATTTCCCCGGACACCCCGATAGGTGGAAAATACACCTATTGAGGAGTTCTCCATGACCGACAAACGCAAAGTATTCGACGACAGCTTCAAGCTGGAAGTTGTAAAGATGATCAA
>NZ_VOBM01000013.1:0-137888 GCF_008370005.1 Pseudomonas sp. ANT_J28 | reverse complement strand
ACATCGTTGGGTTTTACAACAACGAACGGCTGCACTCGAAACTGGGATATCTGCCACCGACCGTTTACGAACGGGCGATGGCGTCAAAATCACCTATCGAGGTGTCCGGAATTAGTTGACCACTACAAAGCTCGCCTGAGCCCTGTAACCCCAATCCTGATAAACTCCCCTCCTCCCAGCCTCACCCCATCTCAGAACCGCCAATGCCCCCAATCACCGCCACACCCGCCCCGCTCTCCCGCCGCTTCTCCGTCGCTCCGATGATGGATTGGCCATACTAATCTCCAAAGCCCTATAAACACTCTCCTTCACAGCCTGTCGCATATCCTCGTACCACTTTCGTACCAATACCTCCCGCGACCGCTCGAACCCCAGACCTCTTCAATGCGTCGTAGCAAATTTTAAGCAACCAGTTTCGGCTCCAATCGGGAGCACTGTCGCTGCTATGCTTGAGTTTTTTCGAATGGAGTCGGTAAACATGGCAAGCGAGTACTCATTGTCGGATGTGCTGGAAAGGATCTATCACAACCAATTGGCCCTGGAAGCGGCAGTGATGGAGGTGACTCTGTGGGTTGAGCGGCAAAACGCTGCAGAGGTGGGTGAGAATGTGCGAGGGGCACTTCAAACAATTGGTGAAAACGCAGGATTCATCAATCAAGGCTTAGCTCGGCCGAGGGGATTGGATCTCACGTGACTGGTGGCAATCGGCCGCCTGCAACCAGTTAACTGTGTCTAGGGCGTCAGGGGCTGCTTCTTACGCAAATGATCGCTACCGCAAAAAGGCTATTTTGTCTCCTGATTTTCGTTTCGATCAGTGCCGGGATGGTACTTCGGAGCTAGGAATTTTGGAGTAGGTAGTCTACAGTCCGAGTGCTATGCCCAGCTGAGTAAAAGGCTATGGAGCTCCAAGCTTCATCCTTTGAATGGAGTCAATATCGGCTGAGGAAGAACTTATTATGGGGTTAGTGCTTGAACAAAATCAAAAAGTTAACATTTTACAATTCGCCCCGCAAAGGCGTCGACTCAGTTATTACTGTAGACAGTTCAAAAAATATTTTAGTTCTTACCGGATATAACGGCTCTGGCAAAACTAGAATTTTGAACATGATTCATGAGTCAATTTCTTTAGTGCGCAACTTCGACTATCAAACACCTTACGACCAATGGCTTGCGGACATTAGATTTGCCGGAGAAGTTGATGACATTCGTCTGCGCTCTATAAAGCTAGAAAGAACCACTCCACCTAAAGATGGAGACGACGAAAAACTTAATAAAATACTGAGCACAGATAAGGGCTTACAAGAAATATTTAATAAGGCCAATCAAATTACCGCCCCAACAAAAAAGTCCGACGTAATGCGTAAGGCGACGGACAATGAAGGTGTGGATGTTATTTGCATAGCAGGCTTGAAGGGCGCAACTAGCGACGTTGACTTATTTAAAGACAAAGCAGAAAGTGTACTATTCATTGATGATAGATTGTTTTTTAGCTACAAGAGAGAGCTTGATGAATTGGTTTTTGATTCAGCTCCCAACATAGATAAAACACTCTACATCCTTATAAACGAATTCATATCCGACGTCGCCAAGTCTGCCATTCCCGAATTAACAAGGGATCTTATTGAGACATCTATCAAAGAGCTATTTGACAAGCACTTGAAAGAGCTCGGCAATAAGAAACTAGAAAGCCTTGACAAAGTCAAAGACCTACTTAAGTCAGAGTTTGCGCAAAAAATCGCAAAAGAAGGAATGAGCTTCGTAGGGAAGAGTGATTTTTTTGAAAAAATAAACAGATTCTTCCTCCAAACGAATAGAACCTTGATCTGGAACGACAAAGAGTACTTTCACTTAAAACTGGGTAACGGTTCGGAAGTGAGCTGGGCAGAGTTTTCGAAGGGTGAAAAAACACTGCTCGCAATTTTGCTGATTACCTTCCTGTATAAAGATAGAGCAATGTTCATATTCGATGAGCCTGATCTTTCGTTACACATTGAGTGGCAGGAGATGCTATTTCCAGTTCTTAGTGAAATCGCTCCCAACGCCCAATTTATAATTGCGACACATTCACCAGCTCTAATTTTAAATACGAGCTCTGAACAAGTTATTAATTTGGCACGACTCGGTAAGGAAGCCGCCATATAATGGAATCGGATAACCAGGCCTATGGATTTAAATTCAAGTCTTCTTGGGTTGATAAAAAGAAAAACTTTAACAGTGATGGGTCTCAGAGAAATACCGTCCTCGTCTGGGTTGAAGCGGACGATGATAAAAAATTCTGGATGAATTTTCTTAAAGATAATCCGCGCTATCTTTTTTCATACAAACAACCAGACGAAGCAACCGCTTCTGATGACAAAGCGGCCAATGGCTGTAATCGGATCCTAAGTCTGGTTAGAAATGGCGACATTACGCCTTCGAAACTTCAGATTGTCTGTATAGATAGCGATGATTGCTTTATCAAAGGCTTTGTTGATGGATATGTTTCCGCCAAACCTGCAAATGACTTTATGTACTATACAAACATTTACTCTATTGAGAATGCGATGCTCGATCCCGAGCATATAGATAGAACATTCGAAGTGGTATCTTCTGAGCCAAGAAGAAACTTATTTGTATCACCGTCGTCTTTTCTTGAACAGATTTCTTCTTGCTTGTTTGCCTGTTATCACAAGCTGAATTTTTTTGATGTGATATCTCAAGATAGAGGGCTTGTAGACAGCGTTCGTGCCAGATTTTATTCGACGCTGTGCAGCTTGACTGCCTTGGATCTGACAAGTGAATACACAAGCTCACAGTGCTATTCTGATTTTTGCGTCGTGCTAGACTCCTTGGTAGCATTAATAGACGCAGAGATCTTACGACTTAACATGCAAACCGAATACACTGCCTATCAAAACAAACTATCAAGCGCAAACATCGGACCGAAAAATATTTATTTGTTCGTCAAGGGGCATAAGATACTAAACCTGATAGTTGCGGTCTTCGAGAAAATATCTAGCAAATACAAAGCCGCTGCTCTCAAACGAGCTAGAGCAACTTATGCCAACCCAAAATCAGAAGTCAATCGTATAAATAACAACTGGCATGATTACAAGTCTTTAATTTTTGGGGCGTTCTGCATCTCGGATATTCATGTTGATTTTTTTTCGGACACCCGCCTTAAATTGGCTGAGGTGTACGCTTAGTAATATTCGCGGTTTGATTCGGCCTTAACTATTCAAGCTCTGAAGCTTGCTATTTAGGGCCTTTATCTAACGAGTACAGCGGGTTATTTTTGCGTTACCATTCATTTTTTTATTCAGCTTAAAGTATTTCTCGTTACTTTCTTGCCTACTACCGTATACCGTACATGACAGCCAGTCCTATTCCGCGCATTGAAAGATTATTCGTTAATAGTACTAACCGGAACTCCCTATCAATCGTTTGATCAGAAAACGAGCGGTCGCATCTTGGCTGTGGACAGGTGCCAGTTCCCCTTCCTTCATTTGTACGCTGCGCTGATAGCTTCCCAAGCTGAGGGCTCGATTCTCTTCACCCGCTCCACGTCTTTCAACGCCTCCAGCGGAACATGTACCTGACTACATTCAGTTTGAGGCCGTTTCGGGGGGAGGTATCACATTCTGTGTGCGTGCCAGCCAAAACCCCCTCCCCGATATACCCAGTCGATTTTTCTGTTGATCCATGGGAAATAGGTAATTTTGGTAATGCTCTCAGCAAAACCAATTAAAAATCAATAAAATCAATCACTTAAATGAGATCTTCAAGGTAATAATAGGGTAATGAATAGGTTAGAAAATTACCTTTATTCCTAGTAATACCCCCCCTTTACAAAACCCTTTAAAATCAAGTAGTTGGTACAATATTACCTCCACCCTTACCAAATATTACCCCCGGAGGTAATGCACCAAAGCCACGACTTATAAAGGCTCCAACCCGAACCTCGCCCCTCATTACCAAAATTACCCTTTTGCCGTATCGCACCCGAAAAATGGCATTGCGCCATTCAGCTTTCGACTTTTTTCAAGCGTTAGAACTAAGGGTCAAATAGTTCGATTGTGTGGTCACGTTTTGAAATGAGCCGAATCGGCTGGAAGCCATGCACGGCGAGGCTTCAAGGCTAATTGGTATCCGTCTCGACTCAGCCCTAAAGCGCGCCTGATGCGATCTGCTCAGAAAATGAAAACTCTGCAAACAGCACGTTTTCAAAAGCGCTCCCCTTACAAACCGGCGGCTCCAGACTTGCCCCCTACGTGACCGCCCCCAGCCCAGCTGTACAATCGCGCTGCATTTCTTTGCAAAACCTTGCACAAAATGAAATGGCCAATTGCCTGCGAAGCCCCACAGCCCGCCTGGGCTGCAGGTTCATTTGCACTAAATCTGGGTTTGCACAAAAAAAGGACACAAAGCCCGTCGGCGGGAGGGGGATAAGTGCTTTTTCTGGTGTTTTTTTCTTGGCTGACTCATTTTTCGTTGATACCTCCCCATAGGAAATAATCAGCCACCAACTCAGATTTTTCCTACATACATACCGTCCAATTTTCGGTATGGTCAAACGGCCTACAGCACTCTGGCCTCCAATGATGGAGGCTTTTTTTTGCACGCAATTAGGGACGACGCATGATTTCTTCTGCACGACTGGGCGACAAGCATGTCTGCCCATTGCCTGGACATGGCACTACCCCAATCGCATCTGCGAGCGCCGACACGAACATCAATTTCATGGGCGCTGCGCGTGTTGGTGATACTTGTGGGTGTGGCGCGGTTATCACCACGGGGTTTCCTTCCATTGTGGTGAATGGCCGGCCTATGGCGCACCTAGGCAGTCCCACAAGCCACGGCGGAACAATCATCACGGGATCTAGTGATGTTGGCGGCGGCTTCGTCTTTGGCGGAGCCACTGGAGCAGCAATCATCAACTTTGCCAAGCTCGGCGCGATACGTCCTAACGGCACGGTTGACGATGAGCGAATGGCCACCTTGCTGGCGGACCCGGCTCTGACGGCGAAGGCCACGGCAGCGAATGCGCTAGTCGATCCTTTGTCGCCAGATCCACAGCATGAAAACGCCAACAAGCATGAAGAGGAGAAGCCCAAGGTCTGTAATCACCCTGACCTGATGGAGGCTCTGGCGAGCTACATCGCTGATGAGATGAATCGGAATATCTCTGCCCCCTCCGTTTTGAAGATGAAAAAGCTGCTGGCTTACGACACCGCAGACGAAACAAAAGAACGCATGGAAACGCCTTGGTATGCTCAAGTTGGCTTTGGAAACAATGCTCAGACCACCGGCTATGCGAATACCACGGCAGCGCTTGGCCTGTGGACAGCGAAAGTCGGTCAGGGCATGGACTGGGACCACAAGCCAAAAATAAGGCACCAGTTCGGGGACATCTGGCAAAAGCAGGGGGAGTACGACTACTTCTACGATATCTGGTCCAACATTCATTACGGCTATGTAGGTATAGCGGGCGGGCTTTCAGAAAGTGTGCTTCTGGATGGTGCGGGGGCTGAGCAGATTGTCTCGGACTCTATCCGAAAAGTTCAGAAGTGGGATGAAAGGGATGGGCCAAAAATGACTGAGGGCGTTGACGGTCTCAGGAGTTTTGATGACATTCCTGACCGGGTGTCCATTAGTATCGGAATCGAACTTTATAAGCGATACCCAAATGGTGGTGTCACCGCAAAAATCATCAAGGACGAAGTGCTTGCCGTCGATCCATCTCGCTGGGGGAAAGGTATCCGTGTTCACGAATGTAAGTAAAAGTCGGTCCCGAGTTACCAAGGTTGCGATTCTGCTTGTATTGCTGTCGCCCGTTGCATTTTGGTACGTGGCAACACCTTGGGTCAGTATTCACTTTTCCGATAAGGGTAAAGGGCCACTGGGCTTCGTGCTGAACACACAAGACGAAATTTACCGGGGAGATATCAATCCCGGAGAGGTAACCGGCGGTCCGGGTCATATCTTTCCCAATGATGACTTTTTCATGCAGTTCGATTGGACCAACGCTGGCCACAACCATTGTTTTAGCGTCAAACCGAAGTGGCCTAGAACCCATATTTACATTGGGGCAGACGGTGTAATCGATAAGAGCCCTGGAAGCGGTACTGACGTTGATCGTCTCGTACCCTGCATGGGGGAGAAGTAAGGCGTTTCGCTCCAAGCCCGCCGTCTGGCGGGCTTTTACTATCCAGTGATCGGCTTCAATTTCGAGGCTAGTACCGTCGCTTGCGCTGCCTTGGCGGTGAATGCCGATGCATCGGTCGGACTCGGCGTAGGTCCAGGTACGTGGGTATGCGCGGCCAGTTGTGTATTCATCTGCTGCAACAGATCGAGCATGTCGCACACCACCTGGAAAAGGTTCACACCTTCGGACCCGATCCAGTTTTTCGGCGCCTGCAGATGCTGGCTGATCCCGGCCACGCTTTTTCGCAGCCCCTCGATTCGCTCCTGCATGTCACCGCCCACCGTGGCGTTGTGCTTCTGCCCCACCACTAGGTTCAGATCCCGGCCGGTAGCCTGGTGCAGATCATCCACCGCCGCCAGGCTCGCCGATCCACCGGACAGCAGCTTGAGCGCGCCCAGCGCCTCGATCGTCTTCACCCCACCCACCGTCTCGGTCGAATGATCGTCGATCACCTGGGCGTGGCTCTGGAACTGCTCGCGATTCTCCAGCGCCTCAACCTCGCGCTCGATCGCCTTGTCCTGGATCTTGCCATCAGTCTGGCGCAACCAGTTGCCGTCGGCGTCGACCCGCTGCTGGGCGGCTTCGCTGTGCTGCCACACCTGGTCACCTTTTGGCACCCGGGGCATGCTCAGCCCGTGCGGCAGAATGGTCTGGATGTAGGGCTTGTTCGGCAGGCCATAGGCAAAGCACACCACCACTTGGGTGCCCTCCTCCGGAAAGGCGTAAATGCCCATTTCCTCGCCACCGGTTGGCAGTGGCAGCGGCACGCCGGCGAGCTGGGGCAACTGTGGATCGACTTCACCGTCCGGCCCCAGGACCTCGATGTCCACGGCGTAACGCGGCCGGAAGTCGTCACAGATCCCGGCGCCGGCCGGGGCGTCGGCCACGGCGACCACCCGGGCAAAGCGCGGCAGGTGGTAGCCGCCAGTCAGTTCAGGGAATTGCCGTTCTACGCTGCGGCGGATTGCATTTTCCATCGGATAGCCATCTGGTCATTGGCAAGGGCCACACTGGTGATGCGCTCGCCGTGGTTGATCGTTGCACCTGGTCGTAACCCGGGAAGGGCCGCGATCATTGCGCTTTGGTTGCCCTGATAGCCGTCGAACAGCTCCGTGGGGATTTGCAGTGGCGCCCGGGAGCCATAGAAGCTGTCCGCCCAACTGCCGGCAAACACTTCGCCGTTGCCCAGCTGGTGCCAGGTGAAGTCGGGGATGTTGAAAACCCGGGCCAGGCTGTCCATCGCTTGATAACCGGCAGCCAGGCTGTAAAAGAACGGCGCCTTGACGCTGGCGTAGGGCTGATCGGGCACCCGAAAGCGCAAACCGGTCTGTTCGCTGACTTCATCCAGCACGGCGCGCAGATCGACATGACGCAGGTTCAGCGGCAGCGGGTTGGCCAGCACGGCGGCCAGCTCGCGACAGAACAACACCTGCTCGACGGCGTTGGCGGCGGTGCAGCGCTCGACGTAGCCAATGAAGTGCCGTTGCAACGTGCCTTCGTTGTAGCCGATATCCAGCGTCACCAGGCCTTTCACCGGCACCGTGGATTGGATGGTGAACGTCGCCCGCCCGGGGCTGGTGGCGTCCAGCCGAACATCCTCTTTCACCAGGGCGATCGGCGCGCCATTGATTGCCAGAATCTTGTGCAGCTTCACTTCGGCTCACTCCCGCCCAGCCACTTGTCCACGCGGCCCAGCACCTTTTCAAATCCGCTCAGCGCCGGGTTATCGCTGGTTGCATCCTTCCCGCTGTCACCGTCGCCGACCGCGCTGCCCGGGGTGCCTTGCGCGTTGACCTTGTTGCCGGCGCGTCGGCCTTCGACCTTTTCCGGGTTCGATTCGCGTTCACTCAGCGTGAACTGGACCAGCCAAGCGCGCAGGGAATCGTCCTCACGGGCGCTGATGCCGTCGGAGAACTCGACCTGGCGTACGCCGAAGACCTCGGCCGAGTCATTGACGATGCGGTACAGGTGCAACTGGCCGCCGCCGGCAGTGGCTTCGGCCAGGCGCATCAGATCGACCAGCTGGGACTTATCCACAAACGGAATCATCAACGAGACGGTCAGCGTCTTGGGCTTGAAGCCTTTGTGAGCCTTGTCGGTGTTGCTGGTCTGACCCGACATGTCGCCGCTTTCAATACGCAGATTGGCCGTCACCTTGAGATTCTTGCCCTGGACCTTGCGGCCGTCGAGTAGCAGCGTCATAGACCGACCAGCTCCTGTACAAAACTCAGCCCTTCTTTCGAGCCAACCAACATCAGGCCGGCGCACAGCACCCATTCGTGCCCCGGGGCATCGCCGGCCAGCAGCTCGCGCCGCAATTTGCTGGTGTTGCCCGGGCCGATCAGGCGCGCCTGCATGCTGACGTCAGGGTTTCCCCCAGCCAGCAGCGCTTTCAGGTCAGCCAGCTGCTGATCGCGGCCCTGCTGCTGGGCGACTTTGCGGGTCGCCAAAGCAGCCAGATCACCCAACGGCGAACTGTCGGCCGCATAGCTCTCCAGCACCGCCAGTTGGCCGGCCATGGATTGCTTGGCGGCCTTGACCACCGTGCAGCGCTCCAGGGGCAGCGCTTGCCAGCGTGGCAATGGACCGGCGCCTGGGATCTCCCACTTTTCGGTTTCCAGCTTCACCAGGTGCTGGGCGCGGCGTTCCGTGCGCACCAGGTCAGGGATCGGCAGCAAGGCGTTGAACCGCGACAGGCTGGTGGCCAACTGGTCCAGGCGCGTGCCCAGGAACAGAATCGACAGCGCGTATTGCGGGCCGGCCGGTCGCCCGGTGTCGGTCACGTCCTCCAGCTTGTTCGCCAGGTGTTCCAGCAGGTTGGGCGCTGACAGAAAACGTTGGTAGCCACGGCCCTGCCCGATACCGCTCTGAAACGGCGTCACCACCAGGCACGCCGGCACCTGGCCCAATTGCTCCGCCAAGGCTGCGCGACCGGCCGCGATCGCGCCCTTGGCGGCGCCACCGACCGGCCCCGGGTTGGTGCTGGCCAAGCCGTCGAGCCCGGCCAGGCGCTGGGCGGTGCTGACCAGCTCACTGCCGGCCAGGTCTTTGGCTGCCGACAGGCCGCCCATCCATTGCGTGGCCTGCTCCGGCCAGCGCATGGTCACCGGTGCCCAGCTCATGCCGGCGGCGTCCAGGTGATGGCTCTCATGGCCTTGAGGTTTTTGTCTTTCAGTGCTTTGGCCAAAGCCTGCTTAAGGCTGTCGGCGTGCTGTAAGGCGGCCTGTTTGAATCGGGCCAGATCCTGGCCGACTTGCAACAGCTGGGCGGCAGTGTGCGGTCGGAAGGCCTTCACCTGGTCAGAGTCGAAACAGGCATATTCCGAATCGAGTCCCATCAGCACCAAGCCGTTCAGATTGACCTGGTCGTCGATCTCGCTGCTGTAGCGAAACACCCCGCCCAGGGCGTTCGAACTGAAGCCGCCAGCGATGTACTGGCTACACCCAGCACCGATCGCCTGCAGCTTTGTGTCATACAGCGCGGCCAGTATCGCGTTGATGTCGTCTACCCAGTCGCCGTTCTTCCAGACCTGGTTCGGCCCGGGCTTTTTCGGGGTGAAGCCGGCCGGGAGCGGTTCAAACCCTTCAAGGGTGCGCGGCTGGCCGGTATCGATGCTGTAGACCACCAGGCCGCCCAGGTAGTCCACCAGTTGCCAGTCCTGACCACTCCACCAGGCGACTTTGTGTTCAGGGATCGCCGGTGGTGCGATTTCCACACAGCCGCCAGGGATCAGGAATACACCTGGTTCCACAGGTGACTCATCAGCTACGACGGGGCCAACGTAGATGCCCAGGTGGTCGGTCTGATAGACAGTTTTCACGTCCATAGTCAGTCTCAATATTTAATGCAGAAAAGAAGGGCCATGTTCTTGGGGCGCGTCTCTGCGCCACCGGCAGCCGCTATAGTGATCGCGTGGCTATGGCCACCGGCGGTGCTGATCCCAACGTTGTGGCTGTGGCCACCGGCTGTACCCATGCCAATGTTGTGGCTGTGAGCACCGCTTAAACCGGTGCTGGAGTAATTGTTGATGGCAGTTGTGTAGTCATCACCTGAAGACAGGACCTCCCCACCCGGCCCGCTCGGTGAAATGGCACCTTCTTTCACGGTGTGCGCGTGCTCGCCTTGTGAGTCGGCCCAGGCGTTGTGCTGGTGCGCGCCTTGGGCATCGGTCCAGGCCGCGTGCTGGTGATCCCCAGCCGCCGTAGAGGTTGCTGTGTGAGCGTGGGAATGCAGCAGCATCTCTTGATACGTACCAAGCCCCCGACCGACGTCTATCCCGCGTCCGTCATCCCACGCACGAGGAAACAGGCCGCGCAGATCCGGGAGGTTAAAAGTCGTGGATCCGTCGCCGGCGCCGTACAAGGTGCCAAGGCGGGCAAACAATGACGCGAACGTCGTGCGAGATATCGCGGCACCATTGCATTTGAGCCACCCTGGAGGGGCCCAAATGATCGCGAACGCTGAAACCATGCCGACAATGGCTTCATTGGTCTGTTGGTTCAGCTGGTTGAGCGCGGCAGTTGTGGCCAGGATCTCGCTGCTGTTGGTCTTGGGGTCATCGCTCTTGGCGTTCGGGAGTTCGCCAAGCCCCACGTCTTCCTTGGTCGTGGCTCGCGCCCGCAGCCCCTTGTAGTCACCGGTACGGGCGGCCAAGTGCTGTATCAATGGCCTGGTGATCGGTTCGGTGGTTCGGTAATCGATCATCGTCGACGACGTCACGTCTGCTAGAGCAATGCAGTAGTGACGTGTGCCAGCGCTGTCCGTGTAGTCGACCTGATTGGCTTCAAACCCCAACGTCCAGCTGGATACCACATCGTTCAACTCACGACGCAGCGAGACGTGCAGATAGATCGGCGATGGCAGTTTTGGCAACTCTATCGGGAAGACGCTGGCAAGCTCGAGTCGGATGCCTTCGACATAGGCCAGCCCGGGTTTGAGCTGAAACGCATTGCCCACCTTTACAACCTGGAACGCATCCCCAAAGAAACATGACCGCCCATACAGGTCGCGGTTACTCAGGCGTTCCCGTTCATCGATGCCGGCCAGGCGTACGGTGAAGTCGTGCTGCCAGGTGCTGGCATCGATCTTTACGCCGGTCAGTTGCATGGCCCCATCAAACGCCACTAGGAAGTTGCGGGTGAGGTTGTTGCCGATTTGCAGCGGCGGGATGTTCTTGCGCTTTTGCTGTAGGGGCACGTAGGAAACGGCGAACAGCCCACCGTCTTCGTCCTCAAGGCCTATCCAGTTGAAATCCCAGTCGCCGATGTCCGAACCCAACTGGGCGCTGTACACGACCTGGTTCGGGTTCACAAAGCCGGCGTTTTCTTTGGGGATGTTGTAGACGTGGACAATCTGCCCCGCCGGCGGCTTGGCGGCTGTGCGGTCGATCGGTGCGAGAGGATCCAGTCCGGGAACGTTGGCAAAAATGAATTTGCTGATTATCAGCGGCACTTTGTGGGCGTGCTTGAAGGCAATTTGGCTTTCGCCGACCAAGGTAATACTGGCGCTCACGGGTGCGCTCCTACAGGCTGGCGACCAGCGTTTGCTGGTCGTTGTTGAAGTCGATCAGGGCGATATGCATCGCCACAGGGGTGATGGTCACGAAGTCATAGCGCCGGCAGGTGCGGCCGTACTGCTGGATCAACACGCGTAGCAGCTCGGGATTGAGCGACAGCTGCGAGTTGCTGAACTTGAGCAGGACCACGTCCCAGTCCCGATCGGGCTGGCGTTCCTCGATCTCGACGTAACCCACGCCCAGGCGTTCGAAAATGCGCTTCATCCCGGCGGTGCTGCCGGCGTCCACGGAGTTGATAAAGGCGTATTTCACCCGCAGGCGGAACAAGGCCTCGGGTTCGCCGTTGAAGCGCGTGACGTCGCGTTGCCAAGCCCACAATTCCAGAATGGTCAGGTGGCAGGTGTCTGGATCGATTTGCAGGTATGGCCAGTTCAGCCAGCCGGTGACGGTTTCCCACCAGGCTTGCGCGGCGGCGATCAGCTTTGCCAGTTCGGTGCCGGCGAGCCAGAACGGCAACTTGATTTTGATCATCGAGCCGTCACCTCCAACGCCTGGATCCGGGGGATGTCCAAGCCGGAAATGATGTCGGGTGTGGCGAATCGCATCGAACTGATATCGGGAAACTGGCGGTGTAATTCCTCAGTCAGACGACTGAAACTGAATCGCGACTGGGGATAAGTCAGCGTCGGCTTGTAGTCCCGAACGGTGCTTTCGCGAAACGCAGCACGGATAAACAGTTCCACCTCGGTTTCCAGCTTGGTCAAGTTTTCGGCGCCCAGATTGGGCCGTGGCCATAGGTCCAGTTCGATGGGGTACTGAATCTCTGGAATCACCATGGCCAGCAGATCATCGCCATGGCCATGGTTGCCCTGGTCGCGAATGTGCGCATTGATTTGCTCCAGGTAACTGGCCGCCGGCACACCCGCATCAAACAGCACATAGGCGTTCGCACTGCCGGGGCCCCGAGGCGCGCCGTGTTCGAAATACACGCTGTCAGGCCGCACGCCCGGGAAGGAAGAAATCATGGCGCGATACACCGCGTCGGTGTGCCACTGGTTGACCGCCGAGAACTGGTTGCGCACACGCAAACGCAACTGATCGTTGGGCTCAGGATCCGCACCCGGTGATTCCAGCCAGCCGTCCATGTTGGCCACCTGGACAATGCCCGGTACCGGAACCGGCAGGATTGCGTAATAACCCGGCGCCAGGTTGTAGCCGCTGCCGGCCTCGTTCGCCTCCACCGGCACTTCCAGCTGCAACTGCCGATGCTGAAAAGTTACGGCGGCCGTTGTGGTCAGTTGATAAACGTTGCTGTTGATCGCAGCGGACTGCACCGCGATTCCTTTTTCCAGCTCCATCACGCCGTCCGGTGTCGCCCGGGTAAACAGCACGGTGCCCCGGGCTTTAGTGGCGCCCTTGCGCTCGACGTTGACCGCCCAGGCCAGCATGTCCAGCCAGGCATCCACCGCCGTTTTCACAAAGAAGTTCGGCAACACGGTCAGGCAAAGGAAGTCGAGCAGCCACAACACCGGCTTGGTCACCAAGGCGGTCATCACCCGCCAGAACGGCGAATAACTGCTGGTGTTAGCGACCTTGGCACCTTGGGCTTCGACCTCCTTTTCCCAGGCGGCTTTCAAACCGGCCTCGGTGGTCGGGATGCCGGCGTCGGCGATCACCTGTTTAAAATCGACCTCATTCACAGGCTTACCTCGATCAATCCGAATTTCAGGGTTTTGGCGGTGACCAGGTACTGACCTGGCTCCAATTGGGCGATGTGCGCAGTTCCGGGCACCAGGCGCTCGTCGGCTTCCACCAGCAGTTCCATCTGCTGGATGCAGTCGCGTTGGCGCAGCCGATCGCGCTCGGCCACCAGCGTGACCAGCAGTCCGCTGTCGCGGATCATGTGCGCGATGTCCTGGGCGATGCAGGCACGGTCATTGATCAGCCGCGGCTGATTCGAAAGGTCCAGCGCCAGGTCGTTGTCGACGATCAACAGGTCAACGTATTCGCTCATCCACCCACCGCCATGGCCATCATGTTTTCCATCTCCAGCGGGTTCATCGGCTTACTGTTTTGAATAGTCATGCTCTCCACATGCACACCTTTGTTCTGGCTGTTGCTGTTGTTCTGGATGCTGGTCAGCAGGCCGCCCGGCGGTACCGCTGTCGGGCGCGTTGGCGAAAGGCTGGGGATGGCCGCGTTAATGGTCTGCTGGGCTTTCTGCGCGGCGTTTGCGGTGTCGGCGGCACTGGTCGCGGCATCGATGCCGGGCACCTCGGGCATGCCGCCGAAACGCGCCTCGATGTTCACGCCGGGGATGCTATTGAGCAGTCCGATCAGGCCATTAATGGCCTTGTGAAAGATGCTGACGATGCCGTCCCAGGCGGCCTTGGCCATACCGGACCAGCCGCCCATGGAGTTAAACCAGTCAGACAAGGCCTGGAGCTGGGCGCTGACCCACTTGAACGCCTCACTGTTGAGCAGCGCGGTGGTCCACTCGTCCCAGAAAGAAATCGCGGCGGCCACGGCAGCGACCAGCGCGATCACGCCAATAACGATCCAGATGATCGGGTTGGCCAACAGCGCCGCATTGACCAGCCAGACCGCGCCCTGCCAAAGCAGCATGCCCGTCCGAACCAGGCCCATCCAGGTGTACATCAGGGCGAGCCCGGCCACGAACGCAATGACCATCACCGTGTGATAGATGAACATCGCCACACTGCGCAGACCGGTCATGTTGAGGATTTTCCACACGGTCAACAGTCCCAGCCAGGTCAGCTTCGCGATGCCCACCGTTAGGGTCAGCAGAGACATGGCGCCGATAATCGTCATGATGGTCAGCGCGGTGATGCCGATCACCCGGGTAATGTTGGGAAACAGCTGTGACCAGCGCACCAGCGTTTTGCCGATGCCAATCATCTTGTTCATGAACGGCGTCAGCACCGGGATCAGCACCTGACCAAAGGCCACGCGCATGACCTCGACCAACGACGCCCATTGCTGCCAGGGATCGACCATGGCCTGGGCCATTTGCTCCGCCTTCTCCAGACCGCGAACCTTGCCCAGTTGCTCGAGGCCGTTGCGCAAGCGGCTGGTATCCTTGGCCAGTGCACCGATCACCTGGGCGCCTTCACCGCCGAATGCCTCCATCAGCTTGGCCCCGGCCGAGGCGCTGGTCAGATCGCCGAACTTGCCCTGAAGCTTGTCCAGGATGGCCATGATCGGCAGGATCTTGCCCTGCTGGTCGGTGAACTTCATGCCGAGCTTTTCCGAGGCGGCGCCGATGTTTTCGAAGAACGCCTTGTAACGTCCGCCGGCATCCCCACCCTCCATGGTGCTGCTCAGCGTACCGATCACCGCCATCTGTTCGGCCAGGTCCACGCCGGCCGTCGTGGCGATCGCACCGGCTTCCTTGAACGCGTCTTTCATGGCGGCGCCGCTGGTGCGGAACAACTGCACCGCCAGCGCCGTCTGCCCGCCGAGTTTCTCGACCCACGCGCCTTTGCCCATGGCGTCCGCCTGGGACTTCTGCAAGTTGTAGAGGGTGCCGACGTATTCGCCCATGGTCGCGGCGTCGGTCTTGGTGGCCTTGGCCACCAGGTTGCTGGCGTTGGTGAAGACCGCTAACTGGTTACCGGCCAGCCCTTTAATCGCGCCATCGATTTGGTACGCCGAGGCGACGAACTCCCGGGCGTTCTCGCCGTAGTTCACCGCAAACTCCAGCGACTTGCTGTTGAGCGCGGTCAGCGCGTCCTCGGCCACGCCCAGCGATCGGACGTCACCCAGGGCGCGATTGACCTGCAGCGCCGGCTCCATGGATTGCTGAATCCCGACCACCGCCGCCGTCAGACCGCCCAGGCCCAGGCCAATCGTCTTGATGTGCTTTTCGCTCTGCTCGGCAAGGTTGGAAAAACCCATTTTCACTTTGCCCAGGGGCGCGGTGACCTTGTCGGTCAGGCTCAAGATGAAAGCCAGGCTGGCGCTACGGTCTGCCACTGTCGTTACCCGTTCAGCGCAAAGGCGATGCCGTTAGCCACGGCGATCTCCATGCGTCTCCAGTATTCATCCTCCAGCCACTTGGCCGTGCCCATCGCTTCAAGCGTGGTCTCGGCTCCAGGTAGCCAGCGGTTCGTCAGGGCCACCAACTGGCCCAGGCCGTTTTCGGTCAGGCGCTCAGCGTGGCCGAGCGCTTTTTTACGATCACCTCAACCTTCGGGCCGTACTCCTCGAGGAGTGCACCGGCGAGTTGCATCACCATTACCGGGTTACCCAGCAGCGGTTTCAGGGTGGCGCGTTCTTCCTGCTTGACGGTGGTCATCAGCAGATTGTTGCCCGGGGCGACCTTGTTGGTCTGGGTCAGCGCGTTGAAGTACTTGGTGACGTCTGGCGGGGTCAGGGTGAAAGTGAATTCCTGCTCGCCGACTTCCAGGGTGATTTCTGCGTTTTGCTCGTTCATGGGGTAGATCTCAGGTTGAGGTTGGAGACATTGGTTGTCCTGGTGCACCAGTTATCGCTGGCACACCCTGACGATGTGTTGCTGCAGGCCGAGAATCATTTGCCGGCTTAAGGCGAGCTGATCTCGGAGGGTGAAATAATCCGGTCGAGCGTCTGCTGTGAGTTCGGCGGTGCCCGCATCAGCCAAGCCGCCGGCGTCGGTGGTGGCGGGCACTGAGGCGGGACAGGTGGCGCGGATCCGCAACCGCTTAGTGCCATCGTCAACAGCGCGGCGCAAGCCTTGGTTTTCAGTGCGGACATGGTCCAACTCCGTGGTGTTTTTCAGGTCGATCGCATCCCGATCGGCGAGCATTTCGCCGCTGATGCGGGCTGCTTCACGCAGGCCTTTCGCTTCCCATTGCGCGCTGTCGCGCTCGCGCCGGGCGTCGTTGCGCTGATCGGTCACCCGATCGTACGCCACCCACGCGAGCAGGCCGGCCAGCAGTACAAACAGCACCTGGCGCGACGGAAAAAAGGTCATTTCAGGCACAGCTCCATCTCGGCCAGCCGGCGGTTGTGCAAGCCTTTAACGAACTGCTTGCGGCCCTGGGCATCGGAGACGAAAGCCCACACCGGCGTCTTGCCATCCGGTGCCCAGGCCAAGGCCTTGCAGCCGGCGGCGATGCGGCCGGCGTTGATCAGCCCCACCGCTCGACTGGCACAGGTGCTGGGCACGCCAACGTTGTGCCCATGGCTACTCAGGGCATCGAACGTGTTCTGGCTCACCTGTTGATTGGTGATGCAGTCGGCGAGCTGCAGCTGACTTTTTCCGATCACCAGCTGCTCCACCTCAGCGCATCGAGCGTCTGACCAGAAGTCGCCGATCACCACCGAATACGGGCTGGTGTGACGGGTGATGCCCTTGCACACAGTCGGCAGCCCACGGGCCAGCTTGTCCGCGTAAACGGTGTTCTGCCCTTGGCCTTCCCAAGTGCCCAGAAACGTTAGCAACGAAGCGCTTACCAGCGCGATCGCACCGGCTTGAATCCGGCCGCGCAGGCTCATGGGAACAACACCCGCAGCAGTGCCGGCACTGCCATTTGCAGCACAGCGCCGACCAACGTCAGGATGGTCAACAACCGCCCCACTTTCGAGCCGATCACGTTGACCGCCACGGTCAGCTTCTGCTGGCCCTGGTTCAGCTCTGAGAGCTGGCCAGCCATGTGTTCGAACTGCTGTTCCAGCTTGGTGACGCGCGTCGGCACGGTTTCGTGGCGATCTTCGATCTCCCTCAGCCGGTGCTCGATCACAGCCATTTTTTGTTCCAGCGATCCGAGGCGTAGAGCGTCAGTCATCATCAGCGCTTACTCTGTTCGTGGCCGGTCTGGCACGGGACGCACCGCGTCATGCCGCCCAACGCCTGGCGCGCCGGCGGGATCTCGTTGTCGCAGTCCTGGCAGTGGGTCAGGCTTGGCCCGACCGGCCGTGGCTGCTGCAGCTGGGCCTTGATCGCCTGGTCACGCTGGCGTTGCTCCAGTTCCTGGGCGCGGTCGAACCAATCCACCATCAGCGCAGCCCCTCGATCTCGGCAGCGTCGAGGTACGGCACGCCGTTGATGTGGATAAAGTCCGGGCTGGTGACGTCGAACGGCACCTTGTGCTTGCTCTTCTCGCCGCCTTTCGGATCGATCCCCAGCAGACTGGAAATCTTCACCTTGCAGCCGAACGCCTCCACGCGCAGTTCTTCGTCCTCGCCTGCCTTGGCGAAGAACACCGCGTCAAAGGTCTTCAGCGCGCGGAAGCTGCCGGCCGATCGCGCCGCGTCGATCAGCAAGTTGAAGTTGGTGGTGTCCAGCTCGAACTCGCCGGCCGCTGCCACATCGCCATCCACGAAGCCATCCGGCACGCCCCGGGTTTGGGCCACCGCCGAGTTGTCGGTGATGTCCAGGGTGCAGTTCTCGACGTGCAGCGACAGGTCGCCCAGGCTCACGTCGAAGTTCTTACCGCCAATTTTTGCCATGGCGCGTTACTCCGTTTTGTCGGTGGAAAGATCAAGGGCGATGTTCGCCGTCAGGTCCTTCGGGCAGTTGAGGGGTTTGAGCTTGATGTAGGCCGCGACCTTGGTTTTGCTCAGCCAGCTCAGCACCAGGTCACCGTCTTTCGGAGGCTCGATGTCACCGGGGAACACTTCGCCGTTGAACGTGGTGGACTTGGCCATCGCACGCAGGGGCGCCATCAGTTGGTTGGTGTTGACTGCCATGCTGTTGGGGGTGCTGTTCAAACGACGATCGGCCACGCGGCGGATCAACAGCGGACGAATCAAGCGTGCTGCCTTGTCGGTGATGCGCAGGTGTTCAACGACCTGAAAGTCACTCGCCGGGGTGTCGAGCATGTTGCCATCGCCCCAATACACGCCCTGGTAATCCGGGTAGGTCTGCGACACGGAGAACCGTGCCCGGTCTAGCTCACTGCGCACCGCCGACGGCAGCGGTATTTTGTCGGCATCGATCGGCACCGGACCGAGACCCAACACGGCACCAGTGGCCACGCGCATCGGGCTGTCGGCAATGCTCACGGCCGCGTTGGCCAAGCGGCCGGCCAATACGCCCAGATCATTGCCGTGCAGTTGTGGAACCGACAGGACACGCGGCGCCGCCAAGTCAGCGACCAGGGCTTTCTGTTCGGTGACGTACTGCGCCCAGGTCTGTTGCGCGGTGATGCCCACAGCGGCCGCCATCACGAACACACGGCGCCCGTAGGTGTTGTTCAGGGCAATCGCCGCGTCATGCATGGCCGACAGCTCGGCGGCGGTGGTCACCGGCTTGGTGATTACCACGGCCTCCACCGAGAAGCCCTGCTGTTGCGCTTTTTCCAAGGCCTCGGACCAATTGCCTTCGTTACCGATCGGAGCGGCCACGCACGCCCAGCGCTGGCCACCGTTGAGACGGGCAGCAGTGATTTGGGCTTTTAGATCGCTGGCCGGAACGCCCAGTGAAGCGTCCAGGTCGCTGTCGGTGTTCAGCGGGATGAACTGGCCGACGTTCTTGCCGGCTGGGCCGATGAAAAGGAAGTAACGCTCAATCTCAGTCACGGCACCCTGGCCCAGATTGAGATTGTCGACGGTGACTTGACCGAGTGCCATGCAGTGCCTCGTTAGCGGGGTGAATGTAGGATTTGTTGCAACACCTGGTTAATCAGCAGGCTGGTGTCGCGGTCGGTGTTAACGCCGATGAACTGGCGTTTTGGCAAAGTGATTTCCCAGCTCTGTGCGCCAGTGGATTCGCTTCTTTCGTCGTCCAGGATGCGGATCAGCAGGCCCGCCTTGGCGTAGTTCACATGCTCCTGAATCCACGCCACTGACGGTCGGGTCAGCGTCTTTTTGCCCGCCTGGCGCACACGGAAGCCCAACCGGCGCAAGCGCTTGGCTTGCTTGTCGGTGGCAGCCAGTCCGGGCGAGGTCTTGTTCCAGCTGCGCATCTGCGCGGCGGTACGACGCTCACTGACGCCGTGGTGTTGCTGCGCGGCGACCCAACGGGTCAGGGCGTTTTTCCAGCCCAGTTCCGCTTCGTCGGCGCTGATACGAGTGACCACCATCAGCTTGGCCAGGCCGGCTTCCATCTTTTTCTTGCCCTTCCCTGAACCCTTGCGAGCTTCGAAAGGTGAGCCGTCCAGGTTCTGCTGATCGCGCACACGCTTGCGGCTCATCGTCCGCACGCGCTTGGTCACGTTGTTCAGCAGTCGGCGGCGCAACTGCGGTGGCAGGCTCAGCAGCGCCAGTTGCGCGTCAACGGCCAGGTAACCACGTGCGTCGAGTTCGAAAGTGCTACGCCGCGCCATGGGTGGCCACCTCGCCGCGCTCAGCAATCCAGAGGTCAAACGGCACGAAAGCCCAGGTCTTGCCGAAAGCCTCAATTTCACCGGCAGGGTCTTCGGCCAGGTACTGCGGCTCGACGAATTCCAGCGTGATGTCCACGTCGAACAGGTCGTTGTCCAGCGGTTCAACGGCAAAGAGCGGCGCCGGCAATTCGTGGCGATCGCGGCCGGTGTCATGGTTTTCCAGCCAGCTTCCAACCAGGGCCATCAACCGCCCCGGATGGTCGGCGAAGCGTTCCAGCACGATGGCGGCGCGATAGCGCATGTCGGCCATGTGCATGCCGTCCACGTCGGGCTTCCAGACGAGTTCGAGCGTGACCTGTTCGGTCCAGCTATCGAGCTGCTCGGCGGGCACCAGCTGGCGGTCCAGCAGGTAGCGGGTCAGTGCTTGCAGCTTGGTCATATGATCGCCGCCGTGATGCGGCCACGACCCTGCAACGACCGAACGGCCTGCTGGCTGAACTCCAAAAACGTTTCGCCACGCTCGGGCAATTCTTTGCCGGTGTTCTCGGCGTTTTCACGGCGGGTCACGGTGGCGAACTGGGTCAGCAAACTGGCCTTGGCGCGGCAATACACAGCGCGTTTGTACGTTGCTGCGTGAAATGTGCGCTCCGGCAGCACCATAGGGTCCGCAGATTCCACGCTGGTGATGCCCACGTTCTGCCATTGGCCTTTGCGCTTGGCCAGGTCGTGATTGACCTCGATCATCGCGGTAGTCAAATCAGTGACAAGCATCTCTACCAGGTACTCCGCCGGCAGGCGGTAACCCTTCTGGAACTCGGCCACGGAGAGCTTCGGCCAAAAGCCGTCGTTCTCGATGATCTGTTCCACAAAGGTGGTGGGTTTCCCGGAAAAGCTCATTGCTGGCCACTCAAAATAGGGCGGGGAGACTGTTTTCCGCAGGTCGGGCCATAAATAGTCGGCCTACGTCCACAGTTCCCCGCTGGGGGGGGTAGTCGGTTATTCGGCGCCGTTGGTGGCGGCTACTTGTTTGGCCAGTGCCTTGCGACACTTTTCAATGCGGGTGTCATTGCCGGCTTTGGGGTACAACTCGGTGGAACGCTCAAGATGCTTGAGCGCGGTTTCCCACTGCTCGGCCTCCATGGCGCGCATGCCGACCAACTTGTGGTACTTGCTGGGGATCTGCTCCGTTAGGTTCCATTCACCGTCCACGCGAGGCAGCAAGTCAGACAGGTACGGTTCCGGGCTGCGAGTGGCGTTGTACTCGGCATAGGCCCACTCGATCACGGCATCCGCGACAAAAGTCTGGACGTCGCGGCGCTTGAAGCGCTCCGGCATTTGCTGACCCTGGGCGATGGCAAATTCCGCCAGCTCCAACCCGTCTTCGAACTGAGCGGTGTCAAACAGCCAGACCATCACCTGCACCAGGACGCGGTTCGGGAAGTTCAGGCCGGACTCGATGTAGCGCTGGATGTAGTCCTGGTACTTGGGCAGCAGCTCGTCGCGCTTGAGCAACTGGCGACCCGCGAGCGCGCCCTTCATCGCACTCAGGCGCTCCAGATCCTGATCAAGGGACGCTTCCTGCAGCAGCAGGTGTTTGCGCGCATTGGCCGGGCTGCTCAGCGCATCGCCTGGGGTGTACGCCACCGGTGCCGCTGCAGCAGCGGCTAAGGCAGCGCCCCCCGAGGTGAGAATGCGGCGCTTGTGCGCAAGGGCCAGGCTCACTTCACCAGCTCCACGTTCTCGGTCATCGCGAATTTCTCCAGCTGCTCGATCACGTAGCCCTCGTTGCGGCTGTTGTAATCCTCGACGCGGGAGCGTTTCGAGTTGTCCACGGTCTGCTTGCGCCAGCTGGAATCCTGGAAGTAGATCGACAGGTTGTCCCAGCTGGTAACCACCACGCCGTTGACCGGGAAGAATGGCACGCTGAAGCTCGGCAAACCGCCATAGGTGGCGATCACCTGGGCATCTTCGATGCGCTCTTTTTCGGTCGGCACGTCGCCTTGTTTGGCGTACAGTTTCGCCTTGTCAGCGGCCAGCAGGTCGGTGCCGATGATGGCGATTAGGTCGCCGGCATCACGCACACGCTCGTCCACCATCTGCTTGGTGTCATGCACCAGGGCGTCCAGGTTGGCGTAGTCACCGCCCTCCCCCAACATCACCTTGCCGGCGGTCTTGCCTTCTTTCAGCACTTGGGCCGGGATCTGCTCACGCGCCTGCTGCAGCCAGCCTTTGTTGACGTCCTGCAGCATCGGATAGGCGGTGATATCGGTCTGTTGCGCGGCATGTGTGCCATGGAAGCCGACCATGATCCGATCCAGCGCGATCTGTTTCTGCACGGCAGCGGAATAGCGCTGGTGGAAGTCCGGGAACTTGGCCCAGGCATCGATTTTCGCGTACGGCAGGCCCACGTCGGATTCGGTCGAGGACAGTTCGTAATGAGTGTCATCGAGCGCCGAGGCGTCCTTGGCTTCGCGGTCGGTGGTCTTGGTGTTGGTGCGGCCGGTGACCGGGCCGGAAACGCCAATGAAGACCTTCTGACCTTTGATCTCGGTCACCGGAATGACGTTGATGCGCTGCAGGAAATCCGACTTGGCAGTAATTGCGTCGTTCAGTTCCTGGGCAACGCTCGGCTCAACGCTGAACTGCTTGCTGGACAACTCCACGCCGTAGGTTTCGGCGATGGCGAGTTGTAGCTGCGCGTACATTTTGGCGCCGTAGGCGCTCAGAGAATGGGCCATGTCAGAGCACCCGCGCTTTGGCTTTGTCGGCGGCGCCAGTGGTGCGCGGCAACTGACGACCCGTGGTGGTGTTCTGCAGCGTGCTGAACTGTTTGGAAAGGTTCGACAGCGCGGCCAGAACGGCATTGTTTGAGGCGCCGCCCTGACGGCGGAATTCGCGCTCTTCTTCGGCCGTAGTGACGATCTCGTCAACGGCTGCGCTCACATCATCGATCGGGGCTTGCTCGGGCTCAGGTGCTTCTGCAGCAGCAGGCTCGATCACAGCCTGAATGCCGGCAGCGACGACCAGCAGCTGCGCCAGCAGGGCTTTCAAAGCCGTTGCGGTAGCTTCATCCATTGGGGGTTTGCTCTCGGTTGGGGTTTGCGGGGTGGTGTCGGTGGGGCTGTCTTCCGCGCTGAAGCGCTTGAAGAAGCCAGTGAGCAATGCAGTCAGCTTGCCCAGCTCGCCCTTGGGTTCGTTTTCGCAGAAGGTGCCCAGCTCGACAGAAGACGCGAAGTAAGCCTCCCGGCTGGTACGGCTGGAAAAGTAGAGTTCCTGGGTGCCAGTGCTGGCGGGCTCGTCAGTGACAGCGATACCGGTCATGTAGGCTTTGCCACGGCCACGGAAATTCGGACGAATCTCAATGCTGGTGAAGACTTTCTCACCGGCATCGTTCAGGCGCAGCAGCTTGTCGTTGGGCTTTAACTGCGCCTCCAGAGCGACTTGGCCAGGCTCCAGATCCTCGCCCTCTTCGACCAGGCGCACGGCAAATACAGTGCCGTGCGAGCCGAACCAACGATCGTGCTCACACCAGATAACGGCGGTGTACAACGTCGGGTTGTAGGTTTCCGCGATGTCGCGCAGTTCCTGGGGCAGGATCTCGCGGCCATCCACGGTCGGGCCGCTAGTGGCAACACGTTTCCAGTAGGAGACAAGGGAACGGGGCATGAGTGGTGACTGCGCTCAATCGTTGAATGAGCCGCCACGATAGGGAGCCGTTTATCCCCAAACAAACGCTTTGCTTCGGCTCGATTCGTAGAAGAAAACTCTACGTAGAACGCCGCCTTTAACCCCGCGTTTTCAGGATTTTCGCCGCATAGACTGCGGCCCATGAACTACCCGACCGAAGTCAAAGAAGCCGCAAAACGCCTGTACTTACGCCGCTGTTCGGTGAAGGAAATCCAGGCGCATTTGAAGCTGCCCAACATCCGCATCGTCTATTACTGGATCCGGCAAGGGTGCTGGGACGAGATGCTGACGGACGAAGAACCGCTGACCGCCATCAGCCGGCGGATCACCCTGATCCTGGAGAAAACCGACACGCTCACAAAGGGCGAACTCGACGAGCTGGAGCGCCTGACCACCCTGCGCGAACGCCTGATTAAGCAGTCGTCAAAATCCGCGCCGGCGGCGCCGTCCGACAGTCCGGACGAATCCCGGGAGCGCCCGTCAGGCCAGCGCCGCGATCGGAGCGAAGGCGGTGGCAAGAAGCGCGAAAAGAAAGCCAAGAACGACATCAGTGGCCTGACCGAAGTCGACTTCCTCGATAAGTTCATCTCCAAGATGTATGGCTATCAAAAAGAGCTGTTCGCGGCGAAACAAAACCCGCTGACGCGGCGGGTCCGCAACATCCTGAAAAGCCGTCAGGTCGGCCTGACTTACTACTTCGCCGGCGAAGCGTTCATGGACGCCGTGCTGAGTGGTGATAACCAGGTGTTCCTGTCCGCCAGCCGCTCGCAGTCGGAGATCTTTCGCAGCTACATCATCCAGTTTGCCCAGCAGTGGTTCGGCATCGAGCTGACCGGCAACCCCATCACGCTCAGCAACGGCGCCGAACTGCGCTTTCTCAGCACCAACAGCAGCACCGCCCAGGGCTACCACGGGCATGTCTACGTGGACGAATACTTCTGGATCCGCGACTTCGAAAAACTCAGCACCGTGGCCAGCGCCATGGGTACCCACAAAAAATGGCGCAAAACCTATTTCTCGACGCCCAGTGCGGTGTCGCACCAGGCGTACCCGTTCTGGTCGGGTGAAGAGTTTCGCAACAGCAAACGGGGCAAAAAGGCGGGTGGTGTGTGGCCCATCGAATCGGCCTACACGCAGGGCGCGCTGTGTCCGGACGGCCAATGGCGCAAGACCATCACCATTGCCGATGCCATCGCCGGCGGCTGCGATTTGTTCGACCTCGAGCAGCTGCAGCTGGAGTACGACGAGGACAAATTCCAGCAGCTGTTCTACTGCAAATTCATCGACAGCTCGCAGAGCGCCTTCGGTCTCAAAGACCTGGAGCGCTGCTATTCCGATCTGTCGTTGTGGGAGGACTACAACCCCGAGCTGGATCGCCCGTTCGGCAACAGCCCCGTCTGGCTCGGTTACGACCCGAGCCGCACCCGCGACGACTCCACCTGTGTGGTCATCGCGCCGCCGCTCGAACCCGGGGCGAAATTCCGCATCCTGGAAAAGCACAGCTGGCGTGGGCACTCGTTCACCCACCAGGCCGCCCAAGTCAAAAAGCTGACCGAACGCTTTAACGTGCAACACATCGGCATCGACGTCACCGGCGTGGGCCATGGCGTGTTCGACCTGGTGCGCGATTTCTACGCCAGGGTCACGCCCATTCACTACAGCCTTGAGGCCAAAAACACCTTGGTGCTCAAGGCCCAGGACACGAT
The DNA here is from genome assembly GCF_008370005.1 of Pseudomonas sp. ANT_J28. NCBI lineage: Bacteria > Pseudomonadati > Pseudomonadota > Gammaproteobacteria > Pseudomonadales > Pseudomonadaceae > Pseudomonas > Pseudomonas sp. ANT_J28. Next base: position 112,526 of record NZ_VOBM01000013.1, on the reverse strand, counting down.
TCAAGGCAGCCGCATCGAGTGGGACGCGGGCTGGACGGACATCGCCCAGGCGTTCCTGACGATTAAACGTGGCGCCACCAGCAGTGGCCAGATCACCTACAGCGCTTCGCGCACTGACGCCACCGGTCACGCCGACATCGCTTGGGCAATCATGCATGCCTTGGCCAACGAACCCCTAAACACCAACAAGCGGCGCCGCAGCCGCTACGTGACGAGCACCCATAGCAGCCATGGCCAACCACAAACGCAGAAAACCACCGCAAGCTCCACGACCACAGCAACCCATGCGGTCCTTCACGTTCGGGGAGCCCGAGCAAGTGCTGTCCGGCAACATCGGCGAGTACGTGGGAGTTTTTCCCAGCGACGACGGCAAGATCTACAAGCCGCCGGTGTCGCGTGTCGGCCTGGCCAAGCTGTTGCGCGCCAACGCGCACCACGGCGCCATTCCGAAGTTCAAGCGCAACCTGCTGCTGCGTGAATTCATCGCCTCGGCCGGCTGCACCACCGAGACGATGGGCCGCGCCGCGCTGGATTACATGGTGTTCGGCGAGGCGTACTTCTACAACGATACAAACGCCTTCGGACAGGTGCTGGAGCTGCAGCACCTGCCGGCCATCAACATGCGGGTCAAGGTCGGCGGCGGCTTCGTGATGCTGCTGCCCGACAGCAAAGAAATGGAGTTTGACCAGGACGAGATTTCGCACGTCCTGGACTACGACGTGGAACAGAACATCTACGGCGTTCCGGACTACCTGGGCGGCCTGCAGGCGCTGCTGCTCAACGAAGCCGCGACCCTGTTCCGTCGCCGGTACTACAGCAACGGCGCACACGCGGGCTACATCTTCTACACCAACGACCCCGATCTGACGGAAGAGGACGAGGAAGATCTGCGAGCACAGATCAGTGCCAGCAAGGGTGTGGGTAACTTTCGCTCGATGTTCGTCAACATTCCCAACGGCAAGGAAAACGCGATCCAGATCATTCCGGTGGGGGACTTTCAGGCCAAAGACGAGCTGGAGAAAGTAAAGAACATCACGCGCAACGACGTCATCGCGGCTTGGCGAATGAACCCTGCATTGGCCGGCATCATCCCGGAAAACAACGGCGGTTTTGGCGACATCGAGAAGATCGATCGCGTGTACACCAGTAATGAAATCCGGCCGATCTGCCAGCTGTTCAACCAGTTGAATGACCGCCTTCGCGAAGACAGGCGATTCGCCTGGAAATATCAGCTAACGCCAGTTGATACCACTGCATGATGTTACCAGCGTAGAGATAACCACTAAATCTTGTGGCAAGATGGTGGCGATTAGCTGCCCTGGGGAGGGACATATGCGAGTGACATGTAAGTGCGGGAACAAGGGGTTAATCCGGGATAGCAAGCCGCAGTCTCCGGATTTTGTGACGCTCTACTGCCAGTGCCTGGACGTCCAGTGCGGGCATACATGGGTAGCCCATCTGACGTTCTCCCACACACTGAGCCCGTCAGCGCAGACCTTCGAACGCATGTTGTTCGACCGACTCCGCGAAATGCCCAGGGCGAAACAGCGGGAGTTGTTCGAACAGCTTGGGGCGCAGGCGGTGGCGTGAGGCGCAAATCGCCAACTCTGATGCGTCGGCGATCGGTTACACCAAATCGGGATTAGACGATCAAGGCATCAGCTGTTGGCTGACTCTTTAGGACTGATGGCAAGAACCTCAGAAAGCCGGCGGAGCTGACCTTGCTCCTGTTCACTCAATGACCGGTAAAGGCCAATGAGACGGCACTCCGCTTTGCTCAGGTTATGCCATTCGAATTCGGCAAAACCCACGCAAACGGGCTCTTTTTTGACGCGATCCAACATGCTAACTACTCCATAAATTGCATGGCTGAATCGGCGTTGACGGGGCGAGGTCCAGATTTGAAACGAAGGGGCAGCGAATGCCGCACAAGCTTTGTTACAAGTTAATTCTGCTGACGAACAGCGTCATCAGCCATGGCTTGCAGAAAACGACGTATCGCCTCTTGGTCGAATGGCGTAATGCTTCTGAACTGATTTATCAATTCCTCCTCGGCCGCTGAAAACAGCTGACCGATCGGCGTGGAACGGCGGCCCGTCAGAACGTAAGCCGCATCAGCGCCTTGTTCTTCAAGTGCAGCAACATAACGAAGGTCGAGCGAACTCGCTCCCAGCTCATAGTTCTTTTGTGTCCCCCGACTGACTCCTAAAAGCACTCCAAACTCTGTTTGATTCAGCCCTAGACGCTCGCGCTCTTCCCTCAGGCGTTCACCTACTCGATCAGCTATGAGCATTTTTTTAGTCACCACCATTGACTTGATCAATTTTTTGACCAAGAATCGCCACAGACAAACACAAGTAAACACAACTAAACAGAGTGCGCACTATGCCCGCCACCGTTACAACCGAGCAAGCCCGAGAGTCGTTAGATCGCAGAGGTATGAGTATTGCGGAGTTCAGCCGAAAGCACGGTCTGAACAAAAATTTAGTCAGCGACCTATTGAACGGAAGGATCAAAGGTCGCCGGGGGGAGGCACATCGCGCCGCTGTACTTCTAGGTATCAAAGACGGCGTTATCGAACAGTAACGGCACTGACCAACAGGGAACAGTAGAAGATGAAAAGCCCCGTTCTAGAGACGCGCAAGGAAACTATGCGCGAGATCATTCGCAGCTACCCCAATGGACGCGAAGGCGCTGCAGCTCGCCTGGGAATGAAAGTCAAAAAGTTCGACAACCACGCTTATGAAAGCGCGGGCTGCAGTCCACTGACTGACGCTCAGGTTTACATGCTGGAGCAAGCAAGCGGCACCATCCATTTTCCAAATTATGTTGCGCAGATGTACGGCGGATTGTTTGTGGCGGTCGCCGACCCCGAAACGCTGGATAACGTCGAGCTGTATGCCCGATCGGTTCAGGTGTCAGCGAAACGCGGCTGCGTTGACCAGGCGATCGCCCGGGCACTGGAAGACGGCTCGATCAACGAAGAAGAAGCCGAAATCATCCTCAACGCTCACAACCTCCACATGGCGGCACGCCACGCCGAAGTGCTGGCAGCCATCGACCTGTACCGCGCCAAACCGGGGAAAGGCCAATGAACAATCTACCAGCAGTACAGGAGTATCAAGACATGCTCAAAGCCGCGGCTTTTGCGTTCCTTGAACGGCACCGGTGCGAACACCTGGGCGATGATCAGCAACTGTTCAAGCGAGCTGTTCAGCACCTCGTAGCAGATTACAACGCTGTGGCTCAGCACGCCGAACGGTTGGTGCATCTGGCCAGCAGCGAGATGTCAGCGGTGAGCGACCGGCAGCGACTGGACATTATCAGCAGCACATCCACGCACACCGTGATCTTTGATACAGCCACCGGCAACGCCTGGGCAATCCCGGTCAGCCTGATCTACGAACGCATCCTCATTGCTCCCGATAACGGGCGCTTCCGCATCACCACTTCGTAATACCCACCCAATAAATCCCCTGTCCCACCGCCGTGGGTTTGGGTGAGCTGCGCCCGAAATTGAGGTTTGACGATGGAAAACGCCCTGAACATCAACGCAAAACTGACGCCTCTAGAGGCTCAAGCGCTCTTGGCCAACCTGCGCGAGCAGTACCGTCTCAACTTCAACGAACTCTGGTACGCAGACCAATTCCGCCTGATTCCCGATGGACTGCGCCACGGCTCAATCCTCGCCAACTGCCCCGTGATGGCCGCTCAGAAACACCTTATCGGCGCCCTCTCCCTCTTCCTCAAGAAAGTGAAGTAACCCATGAAAGAGCAACTGCGCAGCGACGTGATCGAGCGCCTGAAAACCGATTACGGGCTTAAGCACCGGGCAAGCACTGACTACATGCGCGGCGGCACCTGCCCGAAATGCCGTCAGAAAACCCTGTACACACGGTTTTCGGCTCCATGGCTGGTGATCTGCGGCAGGCCTGAAAAGTGCGCTCACACGTTGCATGTGAAGGAGCTGTACGACGACCTGTTTGAGGACTGGAGCAAACGTGCGCCGGCAACCGATCAACACCCGAACGCAACCGCCCGTGCCTATCTGGAGTTCGCCCGGGGCTTTCGCATCGAGCTGATCCAGGGCTGGTTCACCCAGGAAAGCTTCTACTCCGGCGAACACAACGCCGGCAGCGCTACCGTTCGCTTTGCGTTGGAGAAGGGTGGCTGGTGGGAACGCCTGATCGACCGACCGCACCGCTTTGGAAAGATGAAAGCCCGGTTCAAATCGAAGGACAGCTATCGCGGCGTCTGGTGGTGCCCACCCTGCGTGGACCTGCTGGAAGCGAAAGAGATCTGGATCGTCGAGGGCATCTTTGACGCCATCGCCCTTGTTCACAACGACATCGTCGCGGTGTCGGCAATGTCCTCGAATGCCTTCCCCGAGGAGTCACTGCGAGCTCTCGCCCGTGACCGCGAAGGGAAGCTGCCCAAGCTGGTTTGGGCACTCGACAACGAATCGGGCGCCCACGCCTACACCAAGCGCTGGGCGAAGCAGGCGCGAGTCCTTGGGTTCGTCTGCGAGGCTGCCCAGATCCCGCTTCGTGACGGCCGGAAGAACGATTGGAACGATCTGCATCAGCGTTGGGGCTTCATCGAAGACGAAAGCGAACAAGCCGACCAGGTCGCTGCTGATCTCAAACAAGCACGTCACCAAGGCGCCCTGCTGCTGGCGGAGAGCGCCGCCGAAAAAGCGCTGCTGATGTACGACTGGAACAAGCGCGGTGAATTCCACCTGGGCTTCGGCAGCCGCCTGTACTGGTTCAAGTTGGACATGGAGAAATTCAACCGGGCGATGCAGGACATCGAGGACAGCGAAAACCACGACGACCAGTTGCTCAATCAATCACAACAGCGCGAGAAAGCGCTGCAGCAATCCGGGAGCGTGGTCGAGATCGCCAACTGCTACCCACAAGCCCTGTATTTCCAGCGAAACGAGGTCACGGACGAGTCCTGGTACTACCTGCGCGTTGACTTCCCGCACGACTCCGAAAGCGTGAAAAACACCTTCACCAGCGGCCAGCTTTCTGCTGCCAGCGAATTCAAAAAACGACTGCTCGGTATGGCTGCTGGCGCCATGTACACCGGGAGCGGTCAACAACTGGACAAACTTATGAAGGATCAACTGTTCGGCATCAAAACCGTGTCGACGATCGACTATGTGGGCTACAGCAAGGAATACGGCTGCTACGTCTACGACGACATTGCGATCAAGGATGGCGTCTCCTACAAGGTCAACAGCGAGGACTATTTCGAGTTCGGAAAACTGCGTCTGAAGACACTGCAAAAAGGCGTGCCCATCAAGCTGCAGCGCGATGGCAAAGACTTCAACGAAGCATGGCTGCAGTTGCTGTGGACGTGCTTCGGCGCACAAGGCCTGGTTGCGTTGGTGTTCTTTTTCGGCTCGCTGTTCTGTGAGCAGATCCGAGGATGCTACCAGTCGTTTCCTTTTCTGGAGGCCACCGGCGAGGCCGGCGCCGGCAAGACCACCCTGTTGAACCTCTTATGGAAACTGCTCGGCCGGGAAGGCTATGAAGGCTTCGATCCGATGAAGTCGACAAAAGCTGGCCGCTCGCGACTGATGGGCCAGGTGTCGGGGATGCCCGTCGTGTTCCTTGAGGCCGACCGTCACGGCGATGATCGATCGCACGCCAAGACGTTCGAGTGGGACGAACTCAAAGACTTCTACGGCGGCGGCACCTTGGCCACCAAAGGTGTGAAGACTGCCGGCAACGAAACCTATGAACCGCCGTTTCGCGGGACGATCGCTATCAGCCAGAACGCCGCTGTGGTCGCCCATGAGGCGATCATGACCCGGATCGTGAAACTTCACTTCATCCGTCCGATCGTCACCCCGCAAAGCCGTGTTGCGGCGGACAAGTTGAACGCCCTGGACGGCGGCACGCTGAGCCACTTCCTGATTCAAGCGGTAGGTAAAGAATCGGCCGTGCTCGAGCTTTTCGCCCAGCGCATGCCCGAACACGAAGCCAAGCTGCGCCGCCTGCATACCCACTGCTTTGCTTGCGGCACCGAGTATCCCAACGAACAAGGCAACTGCCGCAGTTGCGGGTATGACCTGCGCGGGTACATCCGCGTCGAGCGGATCAGCAAGAACCACGCGCAACTGCTTTCACTGCTCGACGCGCTGCGTTTGATTCTGAAACTGGACGAGCCCCAAGTCGCAGCTACCCAACGTCAGATCGTGCGTATGGCGATCGAACGTCAGGCCTCGATCAGCTCCGACCACCCGGCCGTTGTCGAGTTTTGGGAGGTGTACGACTACCTCGAATCGCTCAGTGGAGACCCCGTGGTCGACCACAGCAGTGACCCGAGCGTCATCGCAATCAACCTCAACGAATTCAGCGAACGCGCCGCCGAACACAAACAGAAACTGGCCGACGTGGCCACCCTGCGCGACCTGCTGAAAGAGTCCCGCTCCCACAAGTTCCTGGATAGCAACAAGGCCGTGCACAGCGCAGTACGTGCCGCGTTGAACAACCGCAACCCGTGTTCACTACCCCGGCCGACGACAGTGAAGTGCTGGACATTCAAGGCTTAAAGGAGAGTACGACCAATGCAAATTCAAGTGTTTATGGGCAATGCCGGCGACGGCAAAACCAGCAAGCTGCAGGCAGTTCAAGACCGACTGGAGTTTGCAGGCGAGAGCGCGCCGATCATCCAGGCAGGTGCTTACGGGGAGGACGGCTTGCTGGAGATTCTGGAAGTTCGGGCAGCAGGTGGTCAACGCGAGATTCTGGTGGACGACTGCAGCAGGCAACAGATTTTGAGCGTACTGGAGTGGCAATCGTGCACTGAGGAAGATTCTGATTACGCCGACCTGGTTATCCACCTTGCCCGCCAGGACTGACGGGCAAGAGAAACGATGTCGAGGAGTTGGCCTCCCCGACATCAACCACCACTGAGGGCAGACCATGCAAGCACAGCACCAAAGCAGCAGCGATTCGAAGGCTAACACATTGGCCAACATTGACGCCCAGTCCGCCCGGCATCTGATGGCTATTCGGATTGTCGGCACCGCGTTGTTCGACTACCAGGTGCGGAAAACCGCTTATGCGCGGATCCGCCTTGAGTGCCTTACCGGCTTCGCCAAAGAGCTTGGCGACATTGATGCGGCTGAGTTCGCCGTTGTGGCTCAGCTGTTAACTGGCGATTCATCGTCGTGGCACGACACAACTGATCGGACTTTCACACTTGAAGGAGCAACACTATGAAAACGTTATTTGTCCTCATGGCCCAATACGATGGCCAAGTTGTGATTCCCTTGGATCGAGTTTGTAAGGACTATTTTACCCATCTCACCACGGATATGTTTCAACGCAAGGTGGGGGCCGGACAAATAAAAATCCCCATTACGCGCATGGAACCGAGCCAAAAAAGCGCAAAGGGGATTCACATTACAGACCTTTCTGAATACCTGGATGCTCAGCGCGCCGCTGCCGTCAAAGAGAGCAATCAGCTGAATAGCGCACCACGCAGTAGCTAATTCACTTCAGCGTCCTGGCGCCCAATTTTATGGGCGCCTGTAGGATCTTCTCGTACCACTCCCATTTCGCATATACATCACCTCGTCCCCGCAGATGGGTATAACGCCGCATTGAGTTCCAATCGCGATGCCCCGACACACTCGCTACCCGAGGAATATCCCAGTCCATTTCGAAAAGCCGGCTAACGCCATCGTGGCGCAGGTCATGAAAGTGCAGGTTATCAATGCCAACCATATGACACGCTCTTGTCCATGAAGCGGATACAGACTCCGCGCTGTACGGAAATATCTCAGGCAGCACCTTCGGCATGGTTTGCATAATGGCCCATGCTTCCGGCGGCAAATGGCACCAGACATCATTGCCGATCTTCTGACCGGGGTTTTTCATGTCGCGTACCAATACCCGCTGGCCCACCTCATCTAGGTCTGCCCATTGAATCCGCGTTATCTCCTCCTGACGGCGTGTTGAGAACAACGCAAACCCCGTCATTTTGAGCATATTGATCGAAGTTGGACGACGGGTTTGGATACCCTGAAAGTGCTTTAATAGTTTGTCGAGCTCGTCCAAAGTGGGGCGCCGGTCACGCTCGCGACTTTTCATGTTGTACCCAAGCTTTTTTAACACCCGTCGGGCATCTGCCATTGCATGTGGCTCGATCTCATACCCCCAAGCGGGACGAGCAATCGAAAGCACCGCGCCAAGGTGTGCGAGATCGTTACCGGCTGTCTGTGGCTGAACGCCACCCCCCTCCTCATCCATACGCCAAAGCGCATACTCAACCAACAGCTGACTGTTGACGTCCTGGTCATTCAATTTACCCAGGTACGATTCACTGATTGCTTTGAGTGTGGCGAGCTTGGTTTTCCCGAGCGGTCGAACCTTTTTCATTTCTGCCAGATACCGGTCAATCATTTCCTTGATCGTCGCGCCTTTGCGGTTTGCTCGTTCGATCGCGCCCGGCTGATCCAACTCCGATTCTCGTTTTCGAACCCAAGCCTGTGCTGCCTGTTTTCGGGCGAAGGTCTGACTCTCTTGGTAAACTTGCGCACCATCGCGAGTCAGGCGTATCTGTGCCGTGTAACTGGTGCTGCCATCGGTGCGTTTCCGTGCTCTGATCGTGGCCATGGTCAATTGGTACAATTGCTAAAGGGATTGGTACATTGTAGCAACGGCCTTAAAAAAACGCCTATTTACCCTTTAAAACGGCCATAAATGCGCAGAGTAAAATGTTAGATAAATCAGCTACATACCCAGCAAACTCACGCCCTACACTGTCTAGACGCTTTAGCGTTGCACCTATGATGGATTGGACAGACCGCCATTGCCGTTTTTTCCTGCGCCTGCTCTCCAAGCACGCCCTCCTCTACACAGAAATGGTCACCACCGGCGCGCTGCTCAACGGCGATCACGACCGCTTCCTCCGTCACAACGAAGCCGAGCACCCGCTCGCCCTGCAACTCGGCGGCAGTGTGCCGCTGGACCTGGCGATGTGCGCGCGCATGGCGCAGGACCACGGTTACGACGAGGTCAATCTGAATGTCGGCTGCCCGAGTGATCGAGTGCAGAACAATATGATCGGTGCGTGCCTGATGGGGCATCCGCAGTTGGTGGCTGATTGTGTGAAGGCTATGCGTGATGCGGTGTCGATTCCGGTGACGGTGAAGCACCGCATCGGGATTAATGGCCGGGACAGTTACGAGGAGTTGTGTGATTTCGTCGGCACGGTTCGGGATGCCGGGTGCGCGAGTTTTACGGTGCATGCGCGGATTGCGATTCTGGAGGGGTTGTCGCCGAAGGAGAACCGCGACATTCCGCCTCTGCGCTATGACGTGGCGGCGCGGTTGAAAACAGATTTTCCGGAGTTGGAGATTATTCTCAACGGCGGGATCAAGACGCTGGAAGCCTGTCACGAGCATTTGCAGACGTTCGACGGCGTGATGTTGGGCCGCGAGGCGTATCACAATCCTTATGTGATGGCTGAAGTGGATCAGCAACTGTTCGGCAGCACGGCGCCGGTGATCAGCCGGGCCGAGGCGCTGGCGCAGTTGCGGCCTTATATAGCGGCGCATATTGATGCGGGCGGCTCGATGCACCACATTACTCGGCATGTGCTGGGGCTGGGTACCGGGTTTCCGGGGGCGCGGAAGTTTCGGCAGTTGTTGTCGGTGGATATTCATAAGGCTAAAGAGCCTTTGGTACTGCTGGATCAGGCGGCAGAGTTGCTTGAGGGGCGTTAACGGTCGCTTGGGTTGAACCTGTGGTCTGATTTGGCATCGTATTTACCGATACCGCGCCCCGCCTTTCAAACATCCGTTTTCCGGATGTTGCCGCTGGGCCCCTCGATACGTACACGCACCCTTGAGTGGCTGTCAGCGCTCGGGTAATGTCATTAGACCCATAGGACAGAGCACGCCCATGACTTCCAAGCTGGAACAACTCAAACAAATGACCACCGTGGTTGCCGACACCGGCGACTTCGAAGCTATCGCTCGCGTTAAACCGGTGGACGCTACCACCAACCCTTCCCTGCTGCTCAAAGCGGCGGCCATTCCCGGTTATGCCGAGTTGCTGAACGCTTGCGTCAGCGACTGCAAGGGCGATGTGGGCCTGGCCAGCGACCGTTTTGGCGTCGCGGTAGGGCAAGAAATTCTGAAAGTGATCCCTGGCCGTATTTCCACCGAAGTGGATGCGCGCCTGTCGTTCGACACTGACGCCGTATTGAAGCGTGCGCACCGTCTGATCGACCTGTACGACAAGGCCGGCATTGGCCGTGACCGCGTGCTGATCAAGATCGCTTCCACCTGGGAAGGCATCCGCGCTGCCGAGAAGCTGGAAAAGGAAGGCATTCAGTGCAACCTGACGCTGCTGTTCTCCTTCGCTCAAGCGGCGGCTTGTGCTGACGCAGGCGTATTCCTGATTTCGCCGTTCGTAGGCCGCATCTACGACTGGTACAAGAAGGCCAACGGCAACGACTACACCGGCGCGGATGATCCGGGCGTGCAGTCAGTGACGCGCATCTACAACTACTACAAGGCCAATGACTACAAGACTGTGGTCATGGGCGCGAGCTTCCGTAACCTGAATCAGATCGAGCAACTGGCCGGTTGCGACCGTCTGACCATCAGCCCGGATCTGATTGATAAGCTGGCGGCGGACACTGGCAAGCTGGAGCGCAAATTGGCCCCGGGTCATGCCGGTGAAGCTCGCTTGAACTTGAATGAAGCGCAGTTCCGTTGGTTGTCCAACGAGGACGCGATGGCGACCGAGAAACTGGCTGAAGGTATTCGTCAGTTCGCTCGCGACCAGGAAAAGCTTGAGGCGTTACTGCAAGCCAAGCTCTGATCCAAAAGCGCAAACGCAAAAAGGGCGACCCCTCACAGGTTCGCCCTTTTTTGTGTGCAGTCGCTTATGGAATCAGTGACGCTCGAGCGCGTTCACCAGATCATGAAACGCTTCACGATTGGAGTCGTTGAGGCCCATGAGGATCTTGTGCGCTTCGAGCACTTTGATCCGCACCACTTCTTCGGACTGATCCTGGTCTGGCAGGTCGGTCAGGCACTCAGGACACGGGATCGGGCGGTCAACGATGTTGAATACTTGCTCGAAGCCCATGGACTGCAGCAGACGGGTGATGTCTTCGTGGGTGGTGACGACGGTCGGCAGCAAGCCGACCTTTTGCCGCGACAGGATCGACAGCTTGGCCAAAAGGCCAAGGGTGGTACTGTCGATGCTGCGGGTTTCGGTCAGGTCGATCACGATCGCGTTGAAGTTCAACGCCGTGAAGATCCGCTCAATAGTCGCATCCAACGCCGAACACAGGGTCAGGCGAACTTCACCGACGAACTTCAGGACGAAGGTGCCATCCTGCTCGGCGAACTGGATTCTACCGGTACTCATTAAATATTCCTGCTCAGCACCAACAGGGCGATATCATCCGGCATCTCCCCTAGCGTGGCCAATCCAAAAACCTGCCGCAGACCATCCAGGCTGCCGCCCGCTGCCTTGACCCGCTGGGGCAAAGCCGCTTCTTTTTCTTTGAGTGTAGGCTCTGGCAAAAGGTCCAGAATGCCATCGGACATCAGCGTCAGGCTGAACGTCGGCGGCAGCTCCAGTACGTGGTCTTCGTAGGTGGCTTCATTAAAGAGGCCCACCGGCAGACCACGCCCTTCCAGATAACAAACACTGTCTGGCGTGTACAACACAGGCAACGGCAAATGACCACCGATGCTATAGGTCAACAAACCTGTCTCCTCGTCGATGACTCCACCGACCATTGTGACGTGTTTACCCAGCTTACAACTGATCAGGCCTCGGTTGATATGACCAAGGACCTCTGAAGGCTTGAATTCCGGCAATGTACCGCTGCGCTTGGATTCGAACAGCAAGCGCGTGGTCATGAACTTCAGCAGCACGGTAACGAAGGCTGAAGAGGCGCCATGACCGGAAACGTCCGCCAGATAGAAGGCTACCCGACGCTCGTCGACCCGAAAGTAGTCGACGAAATCACCCGACAGGTACAGCGAGGGGATGATCTGGTGAGCAAACTGGAACTCGTCGATGGTCCAGGGGCTGACCGGCAGCATGTTCATTTGCACCTGGCGACCGGCGTTCTGGTCTTCCTGGAGCAGGTTCAGGCTGGCGGCGAGCTCGCGGTTGGCCTTTTCCAGCTTCTCGCGGTAGCGCTGGTTTTCCAGCAGCAGGCGCGCACGATCCAGGGCCCGGCGCACAGAATGCTCGAGCACAGCCAGATCTTCGAGAGGCTTGATCAGGTAATCCGCAGCGCCCAGGCGCAGGGCCTCGACCGCGTCGTTCATCACGCCGGCGCCCGAAACCACGATCACCGGGGTTTGTGGCGACAGCTCGGTGACCTGGCGAATGAGTTCGAGTCCGCCCATCTGTGGCATGCGCAGATCGCAGATGACCAAGTCGGGCTTGTCTTGCTCGAATACCTGAAGACCCTGCTGGCCATTGCTGGCCTGCAAGACGCTGAAACCACTGTCTTCCAAATAGGCGGCGAGGCTCGCGCGCACTACTTCGTCATCATCGATTATCAGCAGCGTGGCACTGGTTTTTGGCATGTGGGCAAACGGCGCCAGAATTAGGTTGGCGTAGCAGGCAGGGGCTTTGTCCCGGCTCTCACTACTGGATTCGCTTTCTAGCCTCTCTACTGCACTGTTTTCGAGCGTTTGCCCTACACACAGGCACACCAGAGGTGCCCTTCTAAGGCGCAGACGGTACTCCCATCCGCGAGGCGTTTCAAGCTCACGCCGATGGTCACTTGACGTCTTTCGATTTCAAATCACCGGGAGTTATAAGAACAGGCAGAACCGTAACGTAATGGAAGGTTCAAACCCATCAGTCAAAGCAGCCGGGAAAGCCAAACGAAAGAAGGCGGCCCACTGGCCGCCCTCTTCGTTTTTACCGGTCGAAATCAAAAATCGTCTTCGACCTGGCCGTCTTTGACTTTGAATTCGCGGTTCTGCAGGTACGCATTGCGGATGAAGGTGTACTTGTCGCCGGTGATCAGCTTCTCACTCGACAGCAGATTTGCGCGGGTGTCGATGATGTTCAGGCCGAAAATCGAGTTACGCACGGGCACGTCGTTGATGTAAGGGTACGGGCCGGTGTAGCCGTCGACATACTTGGACGGCGCGTCACGCAGAGTGCTTGGGCCCAGCAACGGCAACATCACGTAAGGGCCGCTGCCTACGCCCCAGTAGCCAAGGGTCTGGCCGAAGTCTTCGTCATTGCGTTGCAGGCCCATCTTGGTGCCCACATCGAAGAAGCCCAGCAGGCCGAAAGTGGTGTTGAAGATCAAGCGTGCGGTGTCGACGCCAGCGGCGGCCGGTTTGGCCTGCAAGATATCGTTGGCAAGGTTGGTGACTTCACCGACGTTGCGGAACATGTTGTGGATGCCGTCTTCAAGGAACTGCGGCGTCACGAACTGATAGCCCTGAGCCAAAGGCTTCAGCGCATAGGTGTCGAGCACATCGTTGAACTTGTAGATCGGGCGGTTGAAGCTTTCCCAAGGGTCGTCTTCCGAGGCTGCCTGGGCAACGAACGGAACCAGCAATACGCTGGTAAACACACAAAACTGAGCTAGATGATTGCTCCAGCGCATAGAAAAACTCCTTGGATTGTACTGGCGCGGGCGCTTGGCCCAAGCGTTAAGCAGGCTAGTATAAGACGGAAAAGCCGCTTTAGGCAGCACCGCGCAAGGCATGATTGTGAGCGATTCACATCAGTGTCACTCAACTGTCACCGTCGCCCCCTAGCCTTGAGGCTATTTCAGGGACGTTGATATGCCGCACGCCGAAACCTTGCCCCACATTGCGCCCAGCCTGACCGCCGTACTGTTCGGCCTCAGTGGTTGCCTGGTGGATTTCGGTGCCCGCACACGTGCACACGGCATCCCCTCTGCCATGCACGCCGAGGCCACGCCCGGCGCGCTGGATAGCCTGCGCAGCTTGCAGCATCAGCAGATTCCCTGTGCTTGGCTCGATGAACTTCCCCCTGCCCTCAGCCATTCCCTGGCCGCTGCCTTGCCTTCATGGATCAAACCCTCGCAACACCCCGAAACAAACAATCCATGGCCGGCACCGCACGCCTGCTGGCAAGCCTTGATGACGTTGAATGTTGAACGACTGGAGGGTTGCGTTCTGGTCAGCGGCGAACCGCGATTGCTGCAAGCGGGGCTCAATGCCGGTTTGTGGACTATTGGGCTGGCGTCCTGCGGCTCACTCTGCGGCCTGGCGCCCAACGAATGGCAAGCGCTGACTCAGCAGGAACGGGAATTCAAACGAGGCAAGGCAACGGTGCAACTGTTCGGTCTTGGTGTGCATTCGGTGATCGATCACCTCGGTGAACTCGACACCTGCCTGGCCGACATCAGCCTGCGCCGGCTCAAGGGCGAAAAGCCCTGATCGAGATCATGCAGGTTGCGCGCGAGTGGATTAATCTAAAGGTCAAGCCATAGACCTTTGGCGTGCTGCTGCGGTCTATGCCAGTGCCTATCGATAAAAGGAAGAACGCCATGCCTGCCCGCGAACTGCAACAACAGCTCAATACTCTGCGCGAGCAATTGGAACAGAATCCACCGCTGACCGAAGCCGAGCGCGAAGACCTGCACGCGCTGATGCAACAAATCGAACTGGAAATTGAGTTGGAAACCAAAACCCAGGACTCCAGCCTCTCCGACAATGTGAACCTGGCCGTTGAACGCTTCGAAATCGAACACCCGACCCTTGCTGGCACCTTGCGCAACATCGTGCAAGCCCTGGCCAACATGGGGATCTGAACCCGCTGAATACAAAAAAGCCCCGCTAGTGATAGCGGGGCTTTTTAATGTCTGCGACTTGCAATGCAATCCCCTGTGGGAGCGGGCTTGCTCGCGAAGGCGGAGTGTCAGTCACCATTGATGTTGAATGTAACGGCCCCTTCGCGAGCAAGCCCGCTCCCACAGGGGTTATTTATTGACGGACCAGACGGTGGTTTGGCAGTTGAACGGTTTCAGTACTGCGATACGGGTTGATGTCCAACCCACCGCGCCGCACATACCGCGCATACACCGTCAGTTTCTCCGGTTTCAACAACCGTTGCAGGTCGAGAAAAATCCGCTCCACGCACTGTTCATGAAAGTCCGAGTGCTGACGGAAGCTCACGATGTATTCCAGCAAACTCGCGTGATCCAGCGCCGCGCCACGGTATTCCACCACCACGCTACCCCAGTCGGGCTGACTGGTAACCGGGCAGTTGGATTTGAGCAAATGACTGTGCACGTTCTCCTCCACGATGCGCGATTCATCGCAACGCAGCAGTTCCGGACGCGGATGCTCATAGTTGCTGACACTGATGTCCAGATCATCAATGCACACGCCCGGCAACGCCACGACGCCTTCGGCCTCGACGTCCTTCAGGCTGCGAATCCGCACGCCGACCGGTTTACCGGCAGCGGCCGACAGGTCTTTGGCCAACGTCGCTTCAAGGCTCGCGGTGTCGGCAAACGGAGTCTGGTTCAGGGAGTTGAGGTACAGCTTGAACGACTTCGATTCGATGATATTCGGCGAATCTGCCGGGATACTGAATTCGCCAATCGCCACCACTGGCTTGCCGGACGGCAACAGCCAAGACAGCTCGAAGCAGTTCCAGAAATCCACGCCCTTGTATGGCAGGGTTTCAGCCGTCAGGCCCAGTTCGGCCCATTTCGCGGTCCGCGGGATCGGGAACAGCAAGGACGGCGTGTAGGTGGCGATGTATTCGCTGGATTTGCCCAGCGGCGAGTGTTCGGCTGCGGGATGCATGGCGGAAACCTGACTGAAGAATCAGCGGATTCTACCAGCCTTTGCTCCCGCCTTTGAGTGCTTACTGACTGACAGTCAACTTGCCGACCATGCCGGCCTGGTAATGAGCGGGGATGTTGCAGGCAAATTCCAGGTTGCTGGCCTTGGTGAAGGTGCAGGTCAGCCCGGCGGTTTTGCCTAGTTCGACGAGCACATTGTTGGGGTCGTCGTGTTTCATTCCATGCTCCATACCGGCCATGGCGCCGTGGTCCATTTCCTTCAGGCCTGTGGCGTGAGCATGCCGGTCTGCTGCATCTCCGACGCGCACCAGTGATTTGCGCAAAAACATAGTCGTACTCCAACAAGATAAGGTTCAGCCTGTGGAAAACACTAAACTGCTGCGACTGCCCGCAACCTGACAACCAGATTACAACTTTGTCAGGTTGACCTGTATTGACGCTGCACACGATATAAAGCGTTCGTTCTATTTGCCTCGAGTCGCCCATGAAACTGCTGATCGTCGAAGACCAACCGAAAACCGGCCACTACTTGCGCCAGGGCCTGACCGAGGCCGGTTTCAATACTGAACTGGTGGCGGATGGCAGCACCGGCCAGCAACTGGCGCTGACCGGCGATTACGCGCTGTTGATTCTCGATGTAATGCTGCCCGGTCGCGATGGCTGGCAGATTCTGCAAGCGGTGCGCGGTGCCGGCCTCGACACGCCGGTACTGTTTCTGACAGCACGCGACGCGGTGGAGGACAGGGTCCACGGCCTCGAACTGGGTGCCGACGACTACCTGGTAAAGCCTTTCGCCTTCTCCGAGCTGCTGGCCCGGGTCCGGAGCCTGTTGCGCCGTGGTAACGCCACACCTCAGGAAACCAGCCTGCAACTGGCGGACTTGCGCCTTGACCTGATCCGCCGCCGGGTCGAACGCAGCGGTCGGCGCATCGACCTGACGGCCAAGGAATTCGCCCTGCTGGAAATGCTCCTGCGCAGGCAAGGCGAAGTCCTGCCCAAGTCGTTGATCGCCTCCCAGGTCTGGGACATGAACTTCGACAGTGACACCAACGTCATCGAAGTGGCGATCCGTCGTTTGCGCCTGAAGATCGACGATGAATTCCCGAACAAGTTGATTCACACCGTGCGCGGCATGGGTTACGTCCTTGAAGAGCGCCCCGCCTGATGCGTCGACTCTCGTTAAGCAGCCGTCTTGCGCTGCTGTTTGCGGCGTGCACCGCCGTGGTGTCGCTGTTTGCCGGGGTGTTGTTCAGCCGGGCCAGTGAAGCGCATTTCGTTGAACTCGATCAGCAGTTGCTGGACGGCAAGCTGATTGGTTTGCGTCGGGCACTTCATGACATTCAGTCGAGTGAAAGCGAAGTCAAACTGGCCGATGAATTGAGCCGACAGGCTGATCTGTCGCTGCGGATCACCGGCAGCGACGGCAAGCGCTGGTATGACAGTTCAACGCGCCTGCCCCAGCAATTGCCTACCCAGGCGGGTTTGTCCACGGTGAGCACCGACGGTACTGACTACCGCGTCCTCAACGCTCCGTTGTACCTCGACAAACCTGACTCGCCGCAGTTGACCTTGCTGCTGGACATCACCCATCACCAGCACTTTCTGCAACGCATGCAGCACCTGATCTGGCTGACAGTCGGTTTGTCGGCACTGGCCACCGCCCTGCTCGGCGCCTGGGCAGCGCGCAGTGGGTTGCGGCCGTTGCGGCGCATGAGTGCGGTTGCCAGCGGCGTTTCAGCGCAATCGCTCAATGCACGCTTGCCCGAAGAAAACATGCCGCCAGAACTCGCGGAAATGGCCCACAACCTCAACGCCATGCTCGGACGCCTTGACGAGTCTTTTAAGCGGCTCTCGGCCTTCTCCGCCGACATCGCCCATGAATTGCGCACGCCGTTGTCGAACCTGCTGACCCACACCCAGGTCACCCTCACCCGCCCACGCCCCATTGAGGATTACCGCGAAGCACTGCACAGCAATCTCGAAGAACTGCAATGGATGGCGCAACTGGTCAACGACATGTTGTACCTGGCCAAGGCTGACCACGGGTTGTTGATGCCCAAGCGCGAACCGCTGGAACTGGCGGAAGAAGCGGATTTATTGCTGGAGTTTTTTGCACCGTTGGCGGAGGACGCTCAGGTCAGGCTGAGTCGTGAAGGCAGTGCGCGCATGGAAGGGGATCGCAGCATGTTGCGGCGGGCGCTTTCCAATTTGCTGGACAATGCGTTGCGGTTTACGCCGGTCGAAGGCGAGGTTCGGGTGCGGATTGTTGATCAGCCTAAGGGCTTGAGCGTGACGGTCGAGAACAGCGGCGGCGGAATTGACGGGGCGTTGCTGCCGCGTATATTTGATCGCTTCTACCGGGCTGATCCGGCGTGCCAGGAAGGCAGTAGTGAACATGCGGGATTGGGGTTGGCGATCACTCAGTCAATCATCCGCGCCCATGGCGGGCAGATTCGTTGCGAATCAGATAACGGGGGGACGCGGTTTGTGATTGAGTTGCCGCGAACCTGATCGTTCCCGCGTAGAGTTTGGGAACGATCAGGGTGAGGTTATCAAAGCTTACGAATACCGCAACGCAGTAGCCGGCTCGACTTTCGCCGCACGCCATGCCGGGTAAACGGTGGCGAGGAAGCTCAGAATGAACCCGGCGGAGCAGATCAACACCACATCCGCACCCTGCAGTTCGGACGGCAAGTTACTGACGAAGTACACGTCGGAACTGAAGATGTGCTGCCCGCTGACCCGCTCCATCCAGCCCACCAGTTCACTGACGTTCAGCGCCGCAATCACGCCAAGCACACCACCAATCAACGTACCGACAACCCCGATCACTGTGCCCTGCACCATGAAGATCGCCATGATCTGCCGCGGCGTAGCGCCAATGGTCCGCAGGATCGCGATGTCCGCGCCTTTGTCGTTCACCACCATGATCAGGGTTGCGATGATGTTGAACGCCGCCACGGCGACGATCATCAGCAACAGCAAGCCGATCATGGTTTTTTCCATCTTCATCGCACTGAACAGACTGCCCTGTGTGTGAGTCCAGTCATCAGACTTGTAAGCGGTGCCCAGCCCGCCAGCAATATCGCTGGAAACCTTCGGCGCAGCGTACAAATCCTTTACCGCCAGGCGCACGCTCTGTACCTGATTCGGCGCCCAGTGCTGCATCTGCGCGGCATCGGCCACGTGGATCAGCGCCATGGAGCCGTCCAGTTCGGCGCCAACCTTGAACACGCCGACCACGTTCAACCGCTGCATGCGCGGGGTGATGCCGCCCGGTGCGGTGCTGACTTCCGGCACGATCAGGGTGATCTTGTCGCCGACGTTCAAGCGGAAGCGGCGTGCCGTGATCTCGCCGATCACCACACCAAACTCTCCCGGCTTCAAGGCATCGAGACGACCCTGAACGATGTGCTGGGCAACGATCGACACCTTGCCTTCCAGCGCCGGATCAACGCCGCTGACCTGGATCGGCTGCATCGTCCCCTTGTAGGACAGCATGCCTTCCATCTCGGTGAACGGCACGGCGGCCGTCACTTCAGGATTCTTCATGGCCGCCGCAGCGACGGGCTGCCAATCGTCGATCGGATTGACGCCGACGATAGTCGCGTGAGGCACCATGCCGAGGATGCGCGAGCTCATTTCGCGCTGGAAGCCGTTCATGACCGACAACACCACGATCATCGCCAGCACGCCCAGGGCGAGACCGATCATCGAAGTCATCGAGATGAAGGAAACAAAGCGATTGCGGCGCTTGGCGCGGGTATAGCGCGCGCCGATAAAGATCGATAACGGTCTGAACATTCGCTGGGGCACCGTATAAAAATAAGAGACCCGACGTACTTTTCAGTCACGCCGGGTTTCGGCCAATCAGATGGGCGTCAGGCAACCTTCCTGCAAATGCAGGACGCGATCCATCTGGCGAGCCAGGTTCATGTCGTGAGTCACCACCAGGAACGCCGTACGCATCGAGGTGCTGAGCTCCAGCATCAAATCCTGAATACCCTGGGCAGTGTGGGAGTCGAGATTGCCGGTCGGCTCGTCGAGCATCACCAGGCCTGGCTTGTTCACCAGAGCGCGGGCGATGGCCACACGCTGACGTTCACCACCGGACAATTCGGCCGGTTTGTGCTCCAGGCGATGGCCCAGCCCTACCCGCTCCAGCAATGCCGTCGCACGCTGACGCGCTTCAGGAATAGCCGTCTTGCCGATCAACAGCGGCATGCAGACGTTTTCCAGCGCGGTGAACTCAGGCAGCAAGTGGTGGAACTGGTAAACGAAACCCAGCGACCGATTGCGCAGTAAACCGCGGGCCTTTTCGTTCAACGCCGACAGCTCTTCACCGGCCAGCCAGACACTGCCCTTGGTCGGTGTATCGAGGCCGCCCAGCAGGTTGAGCAAGGTACTTTTGCCCGAGCCCGACGTACCGACAATCGCCACGCGCTCACCCGGATGAAGCTCCAGTTGCAGACCGGCCAGGACCTCTACCGACTCCGGGCCTTCCTCGTAGGATTTGCCCAGGTCGCGGCAGCTCAAGATTGCGTTATCACTCATGCCCAACTCACTCATAACGTAGCGCCTCCGCAGGCTGGGTGCGCGCGGCACGCCAGGCTGGATACAGGGTGGCGAGGAAACTCAGGACCAACGCGGCGGCGCAGACCATTAACACATCCTGGCTCTGCACTTGCGACGGCAGGTAATCGATGAAGTACACGTCGGCGTTCAGGAATTTGTGCCCGATCAGACCTTCGAGGGCCGAGATCGCGGCGCTGACATTCAGCGCGGCGAAGATCCCGACCACGGCGCCGATCAGCGTCCCGGCCACACCAATGACGGTGCCCTGCACCATGAAGATCGCCATGATCGAACCCGGCGTGGCGCCAAGGGTGCGCAGAATCGCGATGTCGCCCTTCTTGTCGTTCACCACCATCACCAGCGTGGAAATGATATTGAACGCGGCAACGGCGACGATCAGCAGCAACAGCAAACCGATCATGGCTTTTTCCATGCGGATCGCCTGATACAGATTGCCGTGGGTGCGCGTCCAGTCGCGGGCATAGAAATGGTCTTCGCCGAGTTGCTGGGCGATGCTCCACGCCACGCGTGGCGCCTGGAACAGGTCGTCGAACTTCAGGCGGATGCCCTGGACCTGATCCGGTTTCCAGCGATGCAGCTTGGCCAGATCCTGCAGATTGGTGATGCCCAGATAGCCGTCCAGCTCCCCGGCGCCGACATGGAAGATACCGACCACGGTAAAGCGTTTCATGCGCGGGAACATCCCGGCCGGGGTCACGGTGACTTCCGGCGCCACAAACGTCAGTTTGTCGCCGATTGCCGCCCCCAACTTGGCCGCGGCCTTGTCACCGATGACGATGCCGAAACCGCCCGGCGCCAGGTCGTCGAGTTTGCCCTGCTGCATGAAGTTATCAATGATCGAGACCTGCCGTTCCAGCGCAGGGTCGATGGCATTGAGCAGGACTTTGGAGACTTTGCCGTTGTTGGTCAGCAAACCCTGCATCTGGGTAAACGGCGCAACGGCCGTCACCTGCGGGTTCTGCTTGACCTTGGCGGCCAGGCTTTGCCAGTCGCTGATCGGTTCACCGGACTCGATGGTCGCGTGGGGCACCATGCCCAGCACGCGGGTGCGCATCTCATGATCGAAGCCGTTCATGACCGACAGCACCACGATCATCACGACCACGCCAAGGGCGAGTCCGATCATCGAGGTCAGGGAAATGAATGACACAAAATGATTGCGACGCTTTGCACGGGTATAACGCGTGCCAATAAATACGAAGAGAGGTCTGAACATGTCGGGGCTTGTTCGGAGGGAAAAGGAACGTCCTTGTGGCGGGGGTCGATAACCAGCTTTACACTCAGACCACCGCCGCTACCATGGGTTCGCCATGTCGACATTAGATGAAGAAGATCGCCGCGAATACTACCGTATCGAGGACACGATCGCACTGGAAATTCGGCCCCTGTCCGCTCCCGAAGCCGCAGGCCAGGAAGTGTTGCAGGATGCTTCCCCTCTGTTCAACTTGCTCAGCGAACTGCACCTGAGCGAATTCGAGTCACAGCACCTGCTGCGCCAGATCAGTGAGCGCGACCGGAATCTCGCGGCGTTCCTGAAATCCCAGAATAAACGCATCGATTTGCTGAGCCAGGTGATCGCAATCACCGTACTCGGCCAGATCGGCGAGCCGCAGCCGGTGATCATTTCCGAAGGCGGGATCGAATTTCAGTATCCGACGCCCATTGCCGAGGGCACGCACCTGTCGGTCAAACTGGTGCTGATGCCGCAAGCCCTCGGACTCTTGTTGCGGGCTCGCGTCACCCATTGCGATCGTAAAGGCGACGGCTACGACGTCGGCACCGAGTTCGAATACCCGACCGATGCCCAACGCCAATTGCTGGCCCGCTACATTTTGCAGAAGCAGGCCCAGGAACGACGCCTGGCCCGCGAACAAAACGAATCAGGCATTTAATTTAAGGAAGAACCGTGACTCTCATCTACGGCCATCGCGGCGCCAAGGGCGAAGCACCGGAAAACACGCTGACCAGTTTTCAGCAATGCCTCAAGCACGGCGTGCGCCGCTGCGAACTGGACCTGCACCTGTCCATGGACGGCGAGTTGATGGTCATCCACGACCCGACACTCAAGCGCACCACCGACCGTCGCGGCAAAGTCGTCGAACACACGGCGGCCGAGCTGGTGACCTACGACGCGCGCACTGGCGGACCAGGCTGGATCAAACCGTGCCCGATTCCAACACTGGAAGAACTGTTCGAGAAATGCGATTTCGAGCACTGGCAGCTGGAAGTCAAAAGCGCTTCACGCACCCGCGCCGCGACTACGGTGTTGGCGATTCGTGAGATGGCTCAGCGTTTCGGCCTGCTCGACAAGGTCACGATCACCTCGAGTTCGCGGGAAGTATTGAAAGCTGCGCTGGACTTCGTGCCGGATGTGTCCCGCGGACTGGTGGCCGAGTACGCCTGGCTCGACCCGCTGAAGGTCGCGCAAAGCTATGGCTGTGAGATTCTGGCGCTGAACTGGACCCTGTGTACGCCGGAACGCCTGCAGAAGGCGCAGCGCCAAGGGCTGCATGTGTCGGTATGGACAGTCAACGAGCCCGCGCTAATGCGCAGACTCGCCGACTTCGGCGTTGACAGCCTGATTACAGACTTTCCCGGTTTGGCCAGCGCCACGCTCGAGAATTGCTGAAATCGGTCTCCCCGGCCGGCTCAGGCCACCGGCCGGAGCCACTCAAAAAAGCCGGTTGAGGCCATCGTACGCCGCTACCCGATAGGCTTCGGCCATGGTCGGGTAGTTGAACGTCGTGTTGACGAAGTACTTCAGCGTGTTCAGTTCGCCCGGCTGGTTCATGATCGCCTGACCGATGTGAACAATCTCCGACGCCTGATAGCCGAAGCAGTGAACGCCAAGCACTTCCAGCGTTTCGCGATGGAACAGAATCTTCAGCATGCCCTGAGGCTCGCCGGCGATCTGTGCACGCGCCATGCCCTTGAAGAACGCCTTGCCCACTTCGTACGGCACCTTGGCCTGAGTCAGCTCCTGCTCGTTCTTGCCGATCGAGCTGATCTCCGGAATGGTATAGATACCGGTCGGCACGTCGTTGACGAAGCGCCAGCTATGGTTGTCAACGATGCTGCCAGCAGCCGAACGCCCCTGGTCGTGAGCGGCACTGGCCAGGCTCGGCCAACCAATCACGTCACCGGCGCCGTAGATGTTCGGCTTGCAGGTACGGTAGGCCTCGTCCACTTCGATCTGACCACGGCTGTTGACCTTCACGCCGATGTTTTCCAGACCCAACTGATCAGTGTTGCCGGTACGGCCGTTGCACCAGAGCAAGGCGTCGGCCTTGATCTTCTTGCCGGACTTGAGGTGCAGGATCACGCCGTTGTCCACGCCTTCGACGCGGTCGTAGTCTTCGTTATGGCGAACCGTGATGTTGTTGTTGCTGAAGTGATAGCTCAGGGCCTGGGAAATTTCCGAGTCGAGGAAGCTCAGCAACTGACCGCGGTTGTCCACCAGTTCAACCAGTACACCCAGACCGCTGAAGATCGATGCGTACTCACAACCGATCACGCCGGCGCCGTAAACGATGAGTTTGCGCGGGGTGTGGCCGAGGCTGAGGATGGTGTCGCTATCGTAGATACGCGGGTGATGGAAATCGATGTCCGCCGGGCGATACGGACGCGAGCCGGTGGCGATGATGATGTGCTTGGCCACCAGTTTTTCGACCACGCCGTTGGCGCAGACCACTTCAATGGTTTGCTCGTCGGCGAAGCTGCCGGTGCCGAAGAACACGTCGACGCGGTTACGGGCGTAGTAGCCGGTGCGCGATGCGACTTGTTTGGAGATGACTTTTTCGGCGCTTTTCAACACGTCCGGGAACGAGAACCAGCGTGGCTCACCAATGGCCCGGAACATCGGGTTGGTGTTGAACTGCATGATCTGCCGGACCGAGTGACGCAGTGCCTTGGACGGGATGGTGCCCAGGTGGGTGCAGTTGCCGCCGACCTGGCGACGGCTATCGACCATCGCCACCTTGCGCCCTGCTTTGGCGGCGTTCATTGCCGCGCCTTCTCCCGCCGGGCCGGAACCCAGCACCACCACGTCGTAGTTGTAAACAGCCATGCATACTCCTCAGAACAGGCCGCGGCGCCCTCGGCACCTGCGGCTAAATCACGCCGATCTGCGGCGTGAAGGAACAATTTGGGGCCAGTGCAGAACCCGGACACAGTCTATATAAGCGTCAACGCCGCGCACATTAACCCTTGGTCGCGTCGTAGGCTACTTTTGCCTGCACTACAACGCCAGTCTTCGATGCTTGAATCGCCGTCATCACTCGGTTTTTCCGCCACTCAAGCGTTCAAAAGCCTGATTGGTTCGTGTGACGAAACCTTTATCGGCACGAATCACAAAGAATGCACCAACGTCATGTTTTTCTGCGTAGTCCCAACCCCGTTCAGGCCCCAGAATCAGCAACAGCGTCGATAAACCATCGGCCATCAACGCTGAAGGATGAATCACCGTGACAGACGCCAGGGTGTGTAGGACCGGTGCCCCGGTGCGGGCATCGAAGGTGTGGGAATAACGCCGACCATCCTGCTCGAAATAGTTGCGGTAGTCGCCGGAAGTGGAAACGCCGTATCCGTCGACAGCGATGATTCGCTCGGCCACTTGCTGATCGTCGCGGGGTTCTTCCAGGGCGATCCGCCACGGCAAGCCGTTGAGTTTTTTGCCGGCTGCCTTGAGTTCGCCGGTGGCTTCGGCGAGGTAGTTGTGGATGCCCATCCCGTCGAGTTTTGCGGCAATCGTATCGACCGCGTAACCGGCGGCGATGCTATTGAAGTCGACCTCGACGGCGGCGTCCTTGCACAGCTGATCGCCATCGATACGCAGGTGCTGGTAACCGACTCGCTGCCTGACTTCGGCCAACGCGTGGGCCGAGGGGACTTTCTCATTACGAGCCTGCGGGCCGAAACCCCAGAGGTTGAGCAGCGGTTCCACCGTCAGGTCGAAGGAACCTTCGCTTTGTTCCGACAGACGCTGACCGACGCGCACCAGTTTGAGGATCGGCGCGGGCATTTTCTGACAGCGGTTGGCGGGTAGATCGTTGAAGCGTTCGATGTCGGAGTCCCTGCGGTAAGTCGACATTTGTTGATCGACTTCAGCAAGGATCTTTTCGACCTGAACACGGACCTCGGTCGGGGCGGGAAGCCCGGCATGGCGCAGGTACTTGATCGAATACGTGCTGCCCATGGTCGGGCCGCCGAAGCTTTCCATGGAATCGCCGTTGCCGCAGCCGGACAGGGCGCCCATCAGGACCACAAAACCGCACAGCCGCCATTTCAACAATCCTGCATCCCCTGAAGAACCCCCTGACACAACGCCAAGGCTCGCCATTATGCACATTCCCTGTGGGAGCGAACGGTACGGCGATCCGACTTGCCCGCGAAGACGCCCGCCAGAACACGACAACTTAACGATCCACAACCTTCAACGACTGACTCCACCCACCGCCCAACGCCTTATACAACGTCACCTGATTAATCTCCCGCGCCAGTTCCAGTTGCGCCCATTTCTGCTGCGCATCGAACAGCGAACGCTGTGCATCCATGGTGGAAAAATAGCTGTCCAGGCCGGACTCGAAACGCAACCGGGATTGGCGATACGCCTCCTGATAATCCCCTACCAGCTTTTTCTGAAACTCAACCTGGGTGAGCATTTCCTGGCGAGCATTCAAGGCATCGGCCGCCTCGCGAAAAGCGTTCTGCACCGTGGCTTCATAGGCCGCCACTTGACCGTCGAACCGAGCATGACTGGCATCCACCTGAGCCCGCCGCGCTCCCCCGTCAATCAACGGCAATGATCCCGCCAGCGCCACCGACCAGAACTCCGCCGGCCCACTGAGCAACCGGGAAAAATCCCCCGTCAGGCTGCCCAGAGCCGAGGTCAGGGAAAAGGTCGGGAAGTACGCACTGCGAGCGGCGCCGATGTCCGCGTTGGCGGCACGCAATTGGGCT
The DNA here is from genome assembly GCF_008370005.1 of Pseudomonas sp. ANT_J28. NCBI lineage: Bacteria > Pseudomonadati > Pseudomonadota > Gammaproteobacteria > Pseudomonadales > Pseudomonadaceae > Pseudomonas > Pseudomonas sp. ANT_J28. The sequence goes on along the minus strand of NZ_VOBM01000013.1, from coordinate 86,165 downwards.
TCGGCGGACATGATATCGGGTCGGCGTTCAACCAATGACGGGGGTAGACCGGCCGGCACGTCCAGCGTCGCCAACTGCTCCCCCAGCGCGCCGGTTGGCAGCAACCCCTCCGGCACCGGTTGCCCCACCAGCACCCGCAGCGCATTCATGTTCTGCGCCACTTGCATGCGATAGGTGTTGACCTGCACTGCCGCGGTATTGGTCTGCGCATCCGCCTGGTGTACGTCGATCCGCGCACTGGAACCAAGGTTGAAACTCTTGCGCAACAACTGCCCGTAGCGATCCTGGGATTGATAGGTGGTCTGGGCGAGGTTGAGTAAATGCTGGTTGGCCTTGAGGCTCAGCCAGGTGTTGGCAACTTCGCCGATCAGCGCCAGCCGCGCCGTCTGATAATCCGCCTCTGACGCCTCGTAACGCGCACCGGCGGCGTTTCTCTGACTGCGGATGCGCCCGAAAAAATCCAGTTCGTAGGAGGTGAAACCGCCCGTTGCCTGAAAGGTGTTCGCGATGCTGCCGGACGTATCACCACCGCCCGGTGTGCGCACGAGGGGTGGCAGCTTGCTGCGCCCGGCGTAGGTGTCGATGCCGATCGTAGGAAAAAGTCCCGACCGTGCGCTGTCATAACCGGCCCTCGCCTCTTCGACACTGGCCGCGAACTGCCGCAGGCTGCGGTTATTGCTCAGGGCCAGTTCGATCAACTGGCGCAGTCGGTCATCGACCACGAAGCCACGCCAATCCTTGTCGAACGCCTGCTTGCCGCTGCAACACTCACCGGCGGTGTTGGCCGGCCATTGCTGATCGATCGGCGCGTCGGGTTTCTCGTACGTGGGCTCCAGCGAACAACCGCCGAGCAACACCAAAGACATGAAACATGAAGTGGGTAAGCAACTGTTCATCGCGCGCACCTACAAGCGTTGGCCGAGCAAAGCTCGCAAGGGAGAAACCAGCACAGTCCACAGGCCGGGCCTGCCGACACTGATGTGCGGCAGTGGCTGTTTGTGTGAACGAACACTGACCGGCCGCCATCGAGGCAACGGGAAGTAAGACGACGCCTTGGCTCGCGCAGGCAAACGCAGTCCCGTGCGTTTTTCACCCAGCAATGAACGGCGCAGCAAGGTGCCGAACGCCAACGCCGGTTCAGCCTTGCTGACCACGTTGATAGTCGCGTCGCTGAACAGCCGCGCAATCAACCGCCGACGCAATGCTTCATCAAGGTCGGCAAACCTCAAGCCCAACTGGTCGTCGCCGTGATTGCGCATGACTTCGACGTCGAGCCACCCAAGTTTGTCGATCCATATCTGACCGCAAAGCCCCGGTTTGATCGAAGAGGCGAAGGCGCAGCTCAAGGACACGCCGCTGAGGGAAATATCCTCCAGGCGACCGGGAAGGACTTTGCCGCCAAAGCGGAAACCAGTGGGCTTATTGAAGGGAAAACGCTCTTCGCCGTGTAGCCGTGGCCGGTCGACACAGGCCACCAGGGTAGCCAGGTTGTAGACCAGCGCGACAACCGTCCAGCACAGATTGAACAGCATGTTGCCGTCGAACGAGGCGGCAGTGCTGATGGCGATGTAAGCACCGATCTGCGAGAACAGCGTCAGCGCGAAAAAGAATCCGAACAGCTTCCAGTGCACCATCGTGCGCGAACGATCGAGGCCTTTGGCAGTCACTTTGAACGGCCGCCCGAACGGCCGGATCATCGCGCTAGCAATGGTGGCAGTGACCGCCAGAGAGGCAACGATCTGCGTGACCTCGGTAAAAACAGGCAAGGTGCGCCGATCCGTGACCCAGGTCCCGTAACCCCAAAACGCAATCAACGCCGGCATGCCGAAGGCGAGGAAGTCGACCGGATTGGCGTAAAAACCGGCGATGCCGAAATACCAATACAGCACCGGCGAGACCAGCATCATCAAAATGAACGGCTTGGAGAACCAGTGCATCAGGCCATGCACGTAGTGCAAGCGGTCATTGAGCGTGTAGCCACTGCCACGCAGCGGACCGTCCTTGAGCAGCGCCACCTGAATGGTGCCCAGGCACCAGCGTCCGCGCTGGTTGATGTATTCGGTCAGGCCCTCGGCAGACAGACCGATCGACAGACGCTCATTCAGCCAGCGCGTGACGTAGCCTTTTTGCAGCAGTCGATACGTGGTGTAGATGTCCTCGCAGACCGAGCCTGTAGGAAAACCGCCGATCTCGTTGATCAAATCACGTCGCACGACGAAGGACGTACCGACGCAAAACGCCGCGTCCCAACCATCCTTGGCAGGCTGGAACACATCAAAGAACACCCGCTGCTCATCCACCCAGCAGGCAGACGTGCCGAGGTTGTGCTGAATCGGATCGGGGTTGTAATAGAACTGCGGCGTCTGCACCAAACCGACTTTCGGATCGTCGAACAACCCCAGAGTGCGCATCAGAATCGGTTGCTGCGGAGCGAAGTCGGCGTCGAGTACCAGAATAAAGGGCGCATTGCTGCCGGCCGCCGATTGGCGCAAGCCGTTGTTCAGATTGCCGGCCTTGGCGTGCGAGTTGTCGGGGCGCCGCGCGTATTGCACGCCGACCTCGGCGCAGTAATCGCGCAACCAGTCGCGACGCGTATCGTCGAGCACCCAGAGGGTGAAGTTGGGGTAGTCAATGGCCTGGGCGGCAACGATGGTTTTTTCGAGAATGTCCAAACCTTCGTTATACGTGGCGATAAACACGTCCACCGCTGGCACGTTCGCGCCCAGGGCGCGAAGGCGTCGCTCGCCCGCATCAGCCTCCTGGGTGTGATCCGAGCGACACAGCATCACGACGATAGAAAACAGCGTGTAACCAATCGCCAGCATCTCGAAGAACAAAAAGGCGTACGCCCAGACCGTGGCAAACCCGGAATGGCCGTCGGGTAACGTGTCGCGAATCCGCCAGGCGGCGTAGTTGACCAGCAATAACGCGGTGATTGCGCCGAAACCGGCACGCGCCGCCCATTGATCCCGATGGGTCAGACAGGTGAACAGAATCACCACCGCCAGCGTCCAGAAATTGATTTGCAGCAGTTGCAGCGAGTCCAGTGCCTGCATGTCAGTCAGCCTCTAGCGAACCGGTGAAAGGATTGACGCCGGTGGCTGCAATCGCCGCCCACGCTGTAGCGCCCAAGTGAGGCAGGTGGTAATAGAAAAAGTCATTGGTGACGGAGTCCGGGCCTATGGCCAGCCCGGTACTGATGCGCGGCGCCGGTGTTGCAAACAGCCAGCCATTGCCGGCCTCTTGGGCCAGCAACACACTCCACAGCGGTTGTGCCTTGTCACTCAGGCCGCTCAAACGCGCGACGGCTGCAGCCTGGGCGGTGCCTTCGGTCCATAAGCCGTCGGGGTCACGATTGAAACCGTAACCTTCGCCGGCACGGTGAGCGTGGTCGATGAATGCGAAGACCCGACGCCAGTCCTTGGGTGGATCGTGCAAAGCAATCAATGGCCAGATCTGCGCATCCAGACCAGAGCGCACGCGGTCCGAGGTTTGGCCATCCGCTACGGTACCGATCAGAAAACGCCCTTCTTCGACATCCCACTGGCTGGACACAAACTGCCGGGCAATCTGTGCCTGACGCGCCGCGCCCTGATCCGGCGCCACATCGTTGAGCGCGGACCACGCAGCCGCCAGATCGACGTTGTGCTCGGTGGATTTCCAGTTTTGCTGGATCTGTTTGGAGAAATAGCCGTAATACCCGCCGCTGAAGCCTGCCGGTGATTGCCCGTCGTAGGTGTTTTGCTGCGACCAGTGCAAGGCTTGTCGCGCAGCCTCTAGGTAAGACGCCTCGCCGCTTTGGCGAAAAGCCTCCAACAAGGCCAACGCTGCCCAGGCCTGATTGCCGGTGGCGCTGCTGACTTGATAGGCGTCCTGATTCCAGGCGTTGCGCTCGGTACTCCAGTAGCCCGGCAATTTCATAGACGGCGCACCGACCGGGCCGGCGGCGTAGGCATTGCGCAGTCGTCCATCCTGATATTCCGGATCGTGGCGCGTGGCGAACGCCAATGCATCGGCGATCCGCCGCGCCGACTCGGCCTTGCCACAGGCAAACAGCGCAATGCTCGCCAGCGCGTTATCGTAAGTGAACGCTACGCCACGCAACGCCAGAATCGGCGCAGGCTGGCCATCCAGCGGTGGATAGCTGGCCACCAGTACCGGACCTGCCGGCAAGGACGTCACGGCCCGATCCAGCGCCGCACAGGTCATCGCCGCCAATTGCGGCCTCGCTTGCGTGGCCATTGCAGACACTCCGCTGGCAAGCACCATCAAACCCAACATTCCTCGAAAAACGATATTCATGGCCGCGAGACCTCGGCACTCGCCCACAACCCGGGATTGCAGGTCATGGCGCGCTGAGTGTCAGTCAAATCGGCGGCAAACGTACCGACGACGTACACCGAGTTCTGTTCGGCGTAAGGGAACGGCACGCTGTAGGTGTTGGCGCGAATGTCCGAAGCGCTGGACAACAACTGCACCACGCTGGCTTTGAGCGGTTGATCCAGGCCGCGGATTTTCACTGTGAGGACGCTGTCACGGTCGATCTTGCTGGCCATGCGCTCGGGGAACACCGCAATGACGTAGCTCTGCGCGCAATCAGTGGCGCGCAGCAAAGTCGATCCGGCCTGCACCAGCGTGCCCTGCGGCGCCAACAGCTCCTGGACGGTGCCTGGCGAATACGCCACGACGTCGTAACCGGCCATCAACTTGACCCGATTCTGTTCGGTTTCGATCAGTTGGTTGAGGTTGTCGAGCTCCTGCTGATAGGTCGCGCGATTGCGCGCCTGATTCTCCAGGCTGAGTTTCAGCGTGGTCATTTGCGCACTGAGGTCGAACATGCGCAACTGATCGGGATCGAGGTAAACCTGTTTGTTGGCGGCACTCACATCGCCGTCGTTGATCCGCAATTGCGAACGCACCGACTCGGCCGCACCCTGCAAGGAAGCCAGCTGAGCTTTCGACGAGGCAACCACCGCGCCACTCACCGCCCCTTGAACGAACAACTCGAGATTGCGTTCGACGGTTTCCTGAGCATCCATCAACCGCGCACTGGCGGCACTGCTCTCGGCTTTCAAGGCCCTTTGGGTAAAGAGTTGGCGGGTATGGAATGCCGTTTGGTATTGCTGGCTGGTTTTCTCCAACGCCTCGTAATACTGCTGATCGTGCTCAGCCTGACTGGCTGAAGAGGACAGCTGTTGCTCAAGGGTCAGGCGCCGGGTTTGCAGGGTCAGCAAGGTTTCCCGATTCGCTCGCGGGTTTTCAACGACGGCGATTTTCTGGCCCTGGACAAACGTCGCACCGGGTTTGACCTCCAGTACGCTCACCACACCGTCAATTGGCGTTGTCAGCAGTATCACCGGTGCATTCAAAATCGCCCGTGTGGCTGAGGCCGACACCAAAGGCATCAGCAACGTCGATAACAACAGCCAAACAATAAACCCAAGAACTCCCAAACCAACCAAACGGGGTAACAGTGACAATAGCCTTGAGCGTTCTTCAGCCATGTTCAACTCTCCCGATAGACCAACCGCGTAAAGTCAGGCAATAGCAAGCCGTGACCGCAAGACACTTTCGGCAGGGTGAGCAACACAAAACGGTTTTCTGGACGGCAACTAAGCCGACGCTGTTTATCTGGATTTATTGTGATGTGAGCAGGAATGAGATTCCTGTCTTTTTGGAGAATTGCTGTACAGCGGAGTCATCGCAAGTGTTACGAGCCCTAGGCAGAGCGGGCGTTGTCATTGGCGACACTAGATTCAGCGCTTGGGGAGTGTCAAGCATCCGAAGCAAACAATTAAATGACGTCAAATATGTATCGCCTGATGGATTGGATCCGTTTTAATTATCCAAACCCAGATATCCGACAACTGTTTATTTTTATTAGGAGTTTTTATTTTTTATATTCAAATGAACTTTGTATCGAGCTTTAGATAATTCTTAATTCTCAGCCGGAAAGATTAAAACGATATAAGTAGAGCACACACAAAAACGCCCCGACCAAAGTCGGGGCGTTTTCATGTGCAGCTAACGCTTAGCGCGGGAATGTTGGCGGGTTTACACCGGCCATGTCTTCCATCACGCGAACCACCTGGCAGCTGTAACCGAATTCGTTGTCGTACCAAACGTACAGAACAACGCGGTTGTCTTGGCTGATGGTTGCTTCAGCGTCCACCACGCCTGCGTGGCGCGAGCCAACGAAGTCGGTGGAAACCACTTCCTGCGAATTGACGTAGTCGATTTGCTTATGCAGATCGGAGTGCAGCGCCATGTAGCGCAAGTACTCGTTCATCTCTTCACGGGTGGCGGCTTTCTCAAGGTTCAGGTTGAGAATGGCCATCGACACGTTAGGCGTCGGAACGCGGATCGCGTTACCGGTGAGCTTGCCGGCCAGCTCAGGCAAAGCCTTGGCAGCAGCGGTGGCAGCACCGGTCTCGGTGATCACCATGTTCAACGCGGCGCTACGGCCACGGCGATCGCCTTTGTGGAAGTTGTCGATCAGGTTCTGGTCGTTGGTGTACGAGTGAACCGTTTCAACGTGACCGTTGATGATGCCAAACTTGTCGTTGACGGCTTTGAGCACCGGCACGATGGCGTTGGTGGTGCAGGAAGCCGCGGAAACGATCTTGTCATCCGCGGTGATTTCACCGTGGTTGATACCGTGAACGATGTTCTTCAGCTTGCCTTTGCCAGGCGCGGTCAGAACAACGCGATCGATACCCGGGCAAGCCAAGTGCTGGCCCAGACCGTCGGCGTCACGCCATACACCGGTGTTGTCCACCAGCAGCGCGTCTTTGATGCCGTACTGGGTGTAGTCCACTTCCGTCGGGTTTTTCGCGTAGATAACCTGGATCAGGTTGCCGTTGGCGGTGATGGTGTTGTTGGCTTCATCAATGGTGATGGTGCCATCGAACGGACCATGAACCGAGTCACGACGCAGCAGGCTGGCACGTTTGACCAGATCGTTCTCGGCGCCCTTGCGGACAACGATGGCGCGCAGACGCAGGCCGTCGCCACCACCGGTTTTCTCGATCAGGATGCGCGCCAGCAGACGGCCGATACGACCGAAGCCGTACAGAACAACGTCGGTGCCTTTGCGGGCGGAAACATTTTGCTGACCAACGACGTCAGCCAGTTCTTCACGGACGAACTGCTCGGCAGTGCGGCCATTGCCTTCAGCCTTGAACTTGACTGCAAGCTTGCCCAGGTCTACCGAGGCGGCGCCGAGCTTGAGCTCGCTCATTGCCTTGAGCAGCGGGAATGTTTCGTGGACGGACAATTCGCTGTCATCGGACTGACGATGACGAGCAAAGCGGTGAGCTTTGAGAATCGCAATGACTGAACGATTGATCAGGCTGCGGCCATAGATCGAGCTCACCACGTTGTTATTGCGGTAGAGCTGACCGATAAGCGGAATCATCGCTTCTGCGAGTGCTTCACGGTCGATCCATTCACCAAGACACTGGTCGGGCTTCTGAGTCACGGGAACCTTCCACATGTAGGGGCAGAAAAAAGGGGCTACATTATGCCGCCGAGTGCCTCCCGTAGCAATGCGCGCCTGTCGCGCGACCAGTAACAAAATCCTCTTCAAAAAAATCACGCACGGTTCAAGCCCAATGAAACCGCGGCCTGCAGCGCAGTCATTTTTTGGGAGACAACGCTATCTTGTCTGTAACCCTCCGTAACACTCGGTCGTTTTGCCACTACATATTCAGCCATTTTTACTAAAAAACGGGCCGATTTTGTCTTTACCACTACATTTCGTCCAACCTGCGTAATAGACGCAGTCTGCAACTGACAGGCGGCACCCGAGGCCGCTACAATTACCGACTTTGTCGCAACGCTTGGAGCTCAACCTTCCGTGCCCGTTCTGCGTCTACCGCTTCTCCCTGCCGCGGCAGGTAAACAGCACTGGGGCAACCTGCCCGGTGCCGCCCTGAGCCTGGCCATTGCCGAGGCCGCCAGCGCTGCCAAGCGCTTCACCCTGCTGCTGACTGCCGACAGCCAAAGTGCCGAACGGCTGGAACAGGAGCTGAGTTTCTTCGCCCCGGATTTGCCGGTGCTGCATTTCCCGGACTGGGAAACCCTGCCCTACGATCTGTTTTCGCCGCACCAGGACATTATTTCCCAGCGAATCTCCGCTCTGTATCGATTGCCGGAGCTGAGTCATGGTGTTTTGGTCGTGCCGATCACCACAGCCCTGCATCGCCTGGCGCCGACCAAATTCCTGCTCGGCAGCAGCCTGGTGCTGGACATCGGCCAGAAGCTCGATGTCGAGCAAATGCGCACCCGGCTTGAGGCCAGCGGCTATCGCTACGTCGATACCGTCTACGAGCACGGCGAATTTACCGTCCGCGGCTCGCTGATCGATCTGTTCCCGATGGGCAGCAAGCTGCCTTTCCGCATCGACCTGTTCGACGACGAAATCGAGACCCTTCGTACATTCGATCCGGAAAACCAGCGCTCCATCGACAAAGTGCAAACCGTTCGCCTCCTGCCAGCGCGAGAGTTTCCGCTGCAAAAAGATGCAGTCACCCGTTTCAAGGCACGCTTCCGTGAGCGTTTCGATGTAGATTTTCGTCGCTGCCCGATCTTTCAGGATTTGAGCAGCGGGATTACACCGGCCGGTATCGAGTACTACCTGCCGCTGTTCTTCGACGAAACCTCCACGCTGTTCGATTACCTGCCGCAGGACACGCAAGTGTTTTCCTTGCCGGGCATCGAGCAGGCGGCGGAAAACTTCTGGAACGATGTGCGCAATCGCTATGAAGAGCGTCGCGTCGATCCGGCTCGTCCTTTATTGCCACCGGCTGAACTGTTCCTGCCGGTGGAAGATTGCTTCGCTCGCCTGAAGAACTGGCCGCGCGTGGTCGCCAGTCAACAGGACGTGGAAACCGGCGTTGGCCGCGAGCGCTTCCCCGCTCGGGAGCTGCCGAACCTGGCCATCGAAGCCAAGGCCACCCAACCGTTGGCGGCGCTTGCGGGTTTCCTCGACGAGTTCCCCGGTCGCGTACTGTTTACCGCCGAGTCCGCGGGCCGTCGTGAAGTGTTGCTGGAGTTGCTGGAGCGCCTGAAGCTGCGACCGAAAACCGTCGACAGCTGGCCAGACTTTGTCGCGAGTAAAGAGCGCCTGGCGATCACCATCGCGCCGCTCGACGAAGGATTGGTACTCGACCATCCGGCCTTGGCCCTGGTCGCCGAGAGCCCGTTGTTCGGTCAGCGCGTGATGCAGCGCCGTCGCCGCGAGAAACGCGCCGATGCCAACAACGATGCCGTGATCAAAAACCTTACCGAGCTACGCGAAGGTGCGCCGGTGGTGCATATCGATCACGGCGTCGGTCGCTATCTCGGGCTGACGATTCTGGAAATCGATAGTCAGGCCGCTGAATTCCTGACCCTCGAGTACGCCGAAAACGCCAAGCTTTACGTGCCCGTGGCCAACCTGCATCTGATCGCCCGATACACCGGCAGCGACGATGCCCTGGCCCCGCTGCACCGTCTCGGCTCCGAGACCTGGCAGAAAGCCAAACGCAAAGCTGCCGAACAGGTACGCGACGTGGCGGCCGAGTTGCTCGACATCTATGCCCGCCGCGCCGCTCGCGAAGGTTATGCGTTCGCCGACCCGAAAGCCGATTACGCGACCTTCAGTGCCGGCTTCCCGTTCGAAGAAACACCGGACCAGCAAACCACCATCGAAGCCGTGCGCACCGACATGCTCGCACCGAAACCGATGGACCGTCTGGTCTGCGGCGACGTCGGTTTCGGCAAGACCGAAGTGGCGATGCGCGCCGCGTTCATCGCGGTGCATGGCGGTCGTCAAGTGGCGATTCTGGTGCCGACCACCCTGCTCGCCCAGCAGCATTACAACAGCTTCCGCGACCGCTTCGCCGACTGGCCGGTGAGCGTGGAAGTGATGAGCCGCTTCAAATCAACCAAGGAAGTCAACGCCGCGGTCGCGGATCTGGCCGAAGGCAAGATCGACATCGTCATCGGCACGCACAAGCTGCTGCAGGACGACGTGAAAATCAAAAACCTGGGGCTGGTGATCATCGACGAAGAGCACCGTTTCGGTGTCCGTCAGAAGGAACAGCTCAAGGCCCTGCGCAGTGAAGTCGACATCCTCACCCTGACCGCCACGCCGATTCCGCGCACGCTGAACATGGCGGTGTCGGGCATGCGCGACCTGTCGATCATCGCCACGCCGCCGGCCCGTCGCCTGTCGGTACGGACGTTCGTCATGGAGCAGAACAAGAGCACGGTCAAAGAGGCCTTGCTCCGTGAGCTGTTGCGTGGCGGTCAGGTCTATTACCTGCACAACGACGTGAAGACCATCGAGAAATGCGCCGCCGACCTCGCCGAACTGGTGCCGGAAGCACGGATCGGCATCGGCCACGGGCAGATGCGCGAACGCGATCTCGAACAAGTGATGAGCGACTTCTACCACAAGCGCTTCAACGTGCTGATCGCCTCGACCATCATTGAGACCGGCATTGACGTGCCGAGCGCCAACACCATCATCATCGAGCGCGCCGACAAGTTCGGCCTGGCGCAGCTGCACCAGTTGCGCGGCCGGGTCGGTCGCAGTCACCACCAGGCTTACGCTTATTTACTGACGCCGCCGCGTCAGCAAATCACGCCTGACGCCGAAAAACGTCTGGAAGCGATCGCCAATACACAGGACCTCGGCGCGGGCTTCGTGCTTGCCACCAACGACCTGGAAATCCGTGGCGCCGGCGAATTGCTCGGCGACGGGCAGAGCGGGCAGATCCAGGCCGTCGGTTTCACGCTGTACATGGAGATGCTCGAGCGCGCGGTGAAGTCGATCCGCAAGGGCGAACAACCGAACCTCGATCAGCCGCTCGGCGGTGGTCCGGAAGTCAATCTGCGGGTACCGGCGTTGATTCCCGAGGACTATCTGCCGGACGTACATGCCCGACTGATTCTCTACAAACGCATCGCCTCGGCTACCGACGAGGAAGGCCTCAAGGACTTGCAGGTGGAGATGATCGATCGTTTCGGTCTGTTGCCGGAACCAACCAAGAACCTGATGCGCATTACCGCGCTGAAATTACAGGCCGAGCTACTGGGCATCAAGAAAGTCGACGGCGGACCGCAAGGTGGCCGAATCGAGTTCGCGACGCAAACCCCGGTCGACCCGCTGACGCTGATCAAGCTGATCCAGAGCCAGCCCAAACGCTACAAATTCGAAGGCGCCACGATGTTTAAATTCCAGGTGCCGATGGAGCGCCCGGAAGAGCGCTTTAATACTGTAGAGGCGCTGTTTGAGCACCTCATTCCGAAAACTGCTTGAAGGACGCCGCATGCGCCTGTTTCGCTTACTGACCTTGTTGATAACCTTGGTCGCCCCTACGGCATTTGCCGATGACTTGTATCAGATTGAAATGATTCTGGTCCGCCAAAACGCCGTGCCCGCTATCGTCAGCCGCGCCGCGCCGGAAGATTGGGCTGCCGGAGCTCAGCCCATCAGCCCCGACAGTCTGCGCACACCGAGCCTCAATGGCGAAGTGGAAAAACTCACCGCCAGCAATGAATACACGGTATTGCTGCACAAGGCCTGGCAACAGAACCTTGGCGAAGAAGCCAGCAAAGTTGCGATCAGCGAGGGCAAAGAACAGTTCGGCCAGTTCCCGATCGAGGGCACACTGAGCATGAAACTGGGACGATTCACCGATGTGGATGCAGACTTCTGGGTCAACCAGATCGACGCCAACGGCATGGTCACCGCCAGCGAACGCATGAAACAGGAAAGCCACACCAAGAACGGCCAGTTGAACTTCCTCGACAACGGTCACTTGGGCATGTTGATCAAGATCACCTCGTTGACCGCCCCTGCGCCTCGGCCAGTCCCCGATGAAATCCCGGACTGATTGAAGTCCTTATGCCCCCCACCCTGAGCAAACCCCTGGCACCATCCTGGGTCAGCCGATTCAAGGAACAGAGCCTGGAGCGTGGCCGCCGCTACGCGCTGGAGAACCGCGTCAGGATCGTCGAGGCCGGCGACGCCACGATCATTGCCGCCTGCGAGGGCTCTGGCGGTAACGTTTACCGTCAGACCATTCGCCTGCGCGAGTCAGCCAAAGCCACGTTGCTGATGATTGACGCCACCTGCACCTGCCCGGTCCACAGCAACTGCAAACACTGCGCGGCGGTGCTACTTAAAGTGCAGGAAACCCTGGCTTACCCCGCCGCCGCACAAGACGCCGAGCTACTCGAGAAACTTCAAGCCGTACTAGAAAACCGTAGCTCCAAGGCGCCGCCGCAAGTGCTGGTGGATAACGTGCAACCGGTGCCGCGCCTATGGCTGGCGAGCATCGAGTTCAGCGCCTTCGAACCGCGCAACGGCAAGATGCAGCGTTATATTCAGCATCGCGCGGCGTTGTCTTTCAGCTATCTGGATGAATACGTTTCCGGGCAGAAGAACGCCGACATTCTGATTCGTCAGGAGACGCAAACGTTACGGATAAAACGTCACCCGGACGTCGAACAGACCTACCGGGAACAATTGCGAATCCTCGGCTTCAAGGTCGCCACCCGGCAAAGCAAGGCCTTGCCGGAAAGTGCCGGCGAACTTTTCGAGATGGTCAACGACAGCGCATGGCTGACCTTCACCCTCAATGAACTGCCGAAGCTGCGCACCCAGGGTTGGGAGTTGCAGATCGACGAAGACTTCGGTTTCGACCTGACTGCCGTGGACGACTGGTACGCCACCGTCGAACAGGCGCCGGAGCGCGACTGGTTCGATCTGGAACTGGGGATCATCGTCAACGGCGAGCGACTCAGTCTGCTGCCGATCCTGTTGAACCTGATGCGCTCCCACACCGAGATCCTCAACCCGGAACGCCTCGCCCGACGTCGCGACGACGAGTTGATCCTGGTGAACATTCCCAATCGCCCGAACTCCGAGTACGGCCCGTTGCAAGTCGCCCTGCCCTTCGGCCGATTAAAACCGGTGCTGGCGACCCTCGGTGAGTTCTACCTGCAAGGGCCGGGCGAGACGACGCTACGCCTGAGCAAGGCCGATGCCACGCGACTGAATCCACTGGAAGACCTGCCGTTGCTCTGGGAGGGTGGCGAGCAAATTCGTACCTTTGCCCAGCGGCTGCGGGACATCAAGGACTTCACCGCGACCGCGCCGGAAGGCTTGAACGCGACCTTGCGCCCCTATCAGCTGGAAGGCCTGAGCTGGATGCAGTCGTTGCGGCAACTGGAAGTCGGCGGGATCCTCGCGGACGACATGGGTCTGGGCAAAACCCTACAGACCCTGGCGCACATTCTCAGCGAAAAGAACGCCGGACGCCTCGATCGGCCGTGCATGGTGGTGATGCCCACCAGCCTGATTCCCAACTGGCTGGATGAAGCGGCGCACTTCACACCGCAACTCAAAGTGCTGGCGCTGTACGGTGCCAGCCGCAAAAAGCATTTCGACACGCTGTCCGATTACGACCTGATCCTGACCACCTATGCGTTGCTGCCCAAGGACGTCGAACGTCTCGCCGCGCAGCCTTTGCACGTGTTGGTTCTGGACGAGGCGCAATACATCAAGAACCCCAACAGCAAGGCCGCCCACGCCGCCCGCGAATTGAATGCCCGTCAGCGTCTGTGCTTGAGCGGTACGCCGCTGGAAAACCACTTGGGCGAGCTGTGGTCGCTGTTTCACTTCCTGCTGCCCGGCTGGCTGGGTGACGTGAAAAGCTTCAACCGCGATTACCGCGTCCCAATTGAAAAACGCGCCAGCGAAGTACGACTTCAGCACCTCAACGGTCGGATAAAACCGTTCCTGCTGCGTCGAACCAAGGAACAAGTGGCGACCGAGTTGCCGCCGAAAACCGAAATCATCCATTGGGTCGAGCTGAACGAAGCCCAGCGCGACGTGTACGAAGCCATGCGTCTGGCGATGGACAAGAAAGTCCGCGACGAGATCACTCGCAAGGGCGTGGCGCGCAGCCAGATCATCATTCTTGAGGCGCTGCTGAAGCTGCGTCAGGTGTGCTGCGATTTGCGTCTGGTCAACGATGCCACCCTACCCACTCGCGGCAGCACGTCGGGCAAGCTCGACAGCCTGATGGAAATGCTTGAGGAATTGTTCGATGAAGGTCGGCGGATCCTGCTGTTCTCGCAGTTCACTTCAATGCTGTCGCTGATTGAAGATGAGCTGAAGAAACGCGGAGTCGATTATGCGCTGCTGACCGGGCAGACCCGCGACCGACGCGCACCGGTAAAAGACTTCCAGAGCGGCAAGCGTCAGATCTTTCTGATCAGCCTGAAGGCGGGTGGCGTCGGCTTGAACCTGACCGAAGCCGACACGGTGATTCACTATGATCCGTGGTGGAATCCGGCGACGGAAAATCAGGCGACGGACCGGGCGTATCGCATTGGCCAGGAGAAACCGGTGTTCGTCTACAAGATGATTGCCAGGGGCACAGTGGAAGAGAAGATTCAGCATCTGCAGAAGGAAAAATCCGACTTGGCGGCTGGCGTGCTGGATGGGCGCAAGACTGGGGACTGGAAGTTGCAGAGTGATGATATTGAAGCATTGTTTGCGCCGCTGCCGGACAAGCTGGAAAAATAGCGGCGATTATTGAGTCGTCATCGTCGGAACGCCGCCCGGAGCAAGCTTGCTCCGGGCGGCGTTCCGACGATGGGGTCAACTCGGTGTGGCGACTGCTCAGCCCTTAAGTACCCGAGCTAATGCCGACCTCACCGAGCCCATCCCGTCATGTAGCGCTTGCTCAATCTCAGCCATGGTGATCACCGACGTGGACTTGCCCGCTGCAGGGTTCACTACCAACGCCAGACAGGCGTAATCCAGTTCCAGCTCGCGAGCCAATGCCGCTTCAGGCATCCCGGTCATGCCAACGATGTCGCATCCGTCGCGCTCCAGTTTCGCGATTTCAGCAACGGTTTCCAGCCGTGGCCCTTGGGTGCAGGCGTACACGCCTTGACTGCTGTAGCTGACACCTTCGGCCGCCAGTGCCGCGATCAACTGCTGACGCAGTGGCTCACTGTAGGGAAAGCTGAAATCGATGTGTGTGACCTGCTGCAGATCGTCGGCGAAATAGGTGTGTTCGCGACCACTGGTGTAGTCGATCAGCTGATGCGGCACGCAGAAATGTCCGGTACCCATCGCGGAATGGATCCCGCCCACGGCGTTGACCGCCAGAATCGCTTCGGCACCAGCCTGCTTCAGCGCCCAGAGGTTGGCGCGGTAGTTCACCTGATGCGGCGGAAAACGGTGAGGATGACCGTGGCGCGCGAGGAACAGCACTTCCTTGCCGGCGTACTCGCCAATCTGCACTTCAGCCGAAGGCGCACCGTAAGGGGTGTCCACCGCCAATGACTGACGAATGCTCAGGCCTTCGAGTTGAGTCAGGCCGGTGCCACCGATAATCGCGTAAACCGTCATAACGAAAAGTCCTCAATCAATCAGTTGAGCTTCTTTGAGCGCGCCCACGGCTGTCAGCCAGCGCGGGTCTTGACGGTATTCAGTGCTGGCGTACGACTGGCCGCGCATCCGCGCAATGCGCTCGGACGGCTTGACCTTCAGACGCTGGGCGGCACTCAGGGCCAGTTCAGCGGCCGCGCGATCGTTGCACACCAGGCCCATGTCACAACCGGCCGTCAGCGCCGCTTCGATACGGCTGGCAGCATCGCCGACCACGTGGGCGCCGGCCATGGACAGGTCATCGCTGAAGATCACACCGTCGAATTGCAGCTCGCCACGCAGGATGTCTTGTAACCAGCGGCGGGAGAAGCCGGCAGGTTGGGAATCGACTTGCGGATAGATAACGTGGGCCGGCATGACTGCAGCCAACTGCTTGCTCAGTCGGGCGAACGGCACCAGGTCATTGGCGCGGATTTCGTCGAGGCTGCGCTCATCAACAGGGATCGCAACGTGGGAATCGGCCTCGGCCCAGCCGTGACCGGGAAAGTGCTTGCCGGTGGCGGCCATGCCAGCGCTGTTCATGCCGCGAATGAAGGCACCCGCCAGCAACGCTGCACGCTCGGGATCACCTTCAAATGAACGGGTGCCGACTACGGCGCTGCGCTGGAAGTCGAGGTCCAGCACCGGAGCGAAACTCAGATCGAGGCCGACAGCCATCACTTCAGTCGCCATGATCCAGCCGCACTGTTCGGCGAGGTACTCGGCATTCGGGTTGTCAGCGATGGCGCGCATGGCTGGCAGTCGTACGAAGCCCTGGCGCAAACGCTGAACCCGGCCGCCCTCCTGGTCGACTGCCAGCAGCAGATCGGGGCGAATGGCGCGGATGGCGGCGCTCAACTCGCGCACCTGACGCGGGTGTTCGATATTGCGGGCGAATATGATCAGGCCGCCCACTTCGGGCTGGCGCAACAATTGGCGATCTTCAGCCGTCAGCCAGGTACCGGCGACGTCCACCATCAACGAGCCTTGCAGGCCAGCAGTCATAGAGATTCCTTGATAACGATAAACCCGGCACGCACGAAATCGCCGCCATGGGCTGTGCCCGGCAGGTCGGCGATATAAATGGGAAGCGGGTTCAGAACGAGAGTCGGCATGGGCGGCTAGCTTAGCGGATGTCAGCTGCCGCGCCCACCCGTGTGCGGTTAAACCTTGGCGGCAACCGGGGTTGATTTGCTGCGTGGACGCAATTGCGCAGTGGCCATGGCAGCGTCGGTCACGCCGGTTTCGGCGCGCATGCCCGCAGCCAGGAACGGCACCATCAGACGCATTACTTGCTCAATGGAGGTATTGACGCCGAAGTCAGTCTCGGCAATTGCGCGCAGGGCTTTGATACCGGACATGCTGAACGCGGCGGCGCCGAGCATGAAGTGCACACGCCAGAACAGCTCAATCGGCGGAATCCGCGGTGCAGCTTCGTTGACCAACATCATGTAGCGGCGGAATACCTTGCCGTACATGTCTTCCAGATAACGTCGCAAGTGCCCTTGGCTCTGACTGAAAGCCAGACCCAGCAAACGCATGAAAATCGACAGATCGTTGCCGCTGCGTGGTTGCACCACCAGGGCTTGCTCGACGAGGATTTCCAGCAGCTCTTCAAGCGTCGGCTTGTTCTCCGGCTTGGCTTGACGCCGCTCCAGCTCTTTATCAAGGCTTAAGCAGAACGGCCCGAGAAAGCGCGAGAACACTGCCTGGATCAGCGCCTTCTTCGAACCGAAGTGATAGTTCACCGCAGCCAGATTGACACCGGCCTTGCTGGTGATTAGACGCAATGAGGTTTCAGCAAAACCTTTTTCCGCGAACAATTGCTCGGCAGCATCAAGAATGCGTTCAACGGTTTCCGACTGGGCCATGGCTACTCCGCCTGACAAACACTTGTTTGAAACATACGTTTCAGCCTGTGTCTTGTCAAGCCTGGCCGTTCGTTTTGGGAATGGTCGGTCAGCTATTTAACCATACAACTCGCAAGCGCGAATCCGCAGGCTTATCGACCGTCTGGCAGCCGGCAAAAAAAGGGGCATTGCCAAGACCGTTTCACTGTATATAATCCCAGTCACTGTATAAAAAGACAGAGCGATCAATATGCTAAAGCTGACGCCACGCCAAGCAGAGATTCTGGCCTTCATCAAACGCTGCCTCGAAGACAACGGCTACCCGCCAACCCGTGCGGAAATCGCTCAGGAACTGGGTTTCAAGTCGCCCAATGCGGCGGAAGAACACCTCAAGGCCCTGGCACGCAAGGGCGCGATCGAGATGACGCCTGGCGCTTCCCGTGGCATTCGCATCCCCGGCTTCGAAGCCAAGGCCGACGAATCCACCCTGCCGATCATTGGCCGAGTGGCTGCCGGCGCTCCGATCCTCGCCCAGCAGCACATCGAAGAGTCCTGCAACATCAACCCATCGTTCTTCCATCCACGCGCCGACTATCTACTGCGGGTTCATGGCATGAGCATGAAGGACGTGGGCATTTTCGACGGTGACCTGCTGGCAGTGCACACCACCCGCGAAGCCCGCAATGGCCAGATCGTAGTGGCACGGATCGGCGACGAAGTGACCGTCAAGCGTTTCAAGCGCGATGGTAGCAAGGTCTGGTTGATTGCCGAAAACCCTGAATTCGCCCCTATCGAAGTGAACCTGAAAGATCAGGAACTGGTGATCGAAGGCTTGAGTGTCGGCGTCATTCGCCGCTAAAGGAGGCTCTATGCAGTTCCCACATACATCACAGCAAGCCCAACTGCCGTTGTTCGAGGCTTTTATGGTGCAGCCATTGGCGCCGATCCTGAAAGACGTGGTCGAGTCACCCTGGAGCGCCGAGCCCGAAGTCTTCAGTGAGCTGTCGCTGCGTGGTGCAGCCGGGAACTGCCTGAACCTTCTTGCGCCGATTCTCAGGGAACTGAGCCAGGATCAGGACGCGCGCTGGCTGACGCTGATCGCCCCGCCCGCCAGCCTGACCCAGACATGGTTGCGGGACGCCGGCCTTAACCGCGAACGCATCCTGCTGCTGCAACCGCGCGGCACTCAAAGCACTCAGCAGTTGACCTGCGAGGCCTTGCGCCTGGGCCGTAGCCACACGGTGGTCAGCTGGCTCAACCCATTGAGCACAACTTCACGGCAACAGTTGATCAGCGCCGCCCGGATCGGGGACGCACAAAGCCTGAATATTCGATTGGGTTAACTGACAAATAATGCGCGCGTTGAACAGCGCAGGGCTTCTCCAAGGATAGAGAAGTCGACCTGTAGCGATATCAGCAAAAAACCGACAGACGGGATCAATGAAGAACCCGAGACCCCTCGTCCGTATTGAATTCGCCTTCAACCAAGCGTCCGGCCATCTGAACGCCGACGCTCAACATCGCCTTGGCGACTTCCACGTGCTGGCCCTGCAGGAACGCTTTGGCATCCTCGGAGAAATCCAAAGTAACCAGAGAACCCTCGTCCTCAGCCCTGCGCAGCTCGATACGGCCGTCTGGTAACTCGACAATTTCTAGAAAGGACGTTGGCATAAAGGTCTGTTCTCCACGAAAGGCGGGGATTATATAGGCATCGGCCAGGCTTCGCTCGGGATCTTGACCAGATGTCATTGCGAAGAAATATCTGCTAGCACTCATCCCTGAGCGGGCAACCCATCGGGTCATCCTTCCCTCAGCACTCGTTCAACCCTTCGCGAAACCGAATCGCCAGCCCCTTGAGGTTCTGACGCCAGCTCTCCAGCTCTTCCCGGCTCAGCTCTTGTGGAGCCTCTTCTTCATCCAGGTTAACGGCCAGGATCAGCGGCTGCGTCACGTCACCCTTAGGCTTGTGCGGCGCCCGTGGCGGCTGAAACAGCGCAGCGTGGGCTGCCAGCAGTTTGGCCAGCCAGGTTTCCGGATTATTGGCCAACTCGACCATCTCGGCCATTTCCGGAATCGCGATGGCTTCAAGCACTTCGCGAGTCAGCAGCAACTCGGCCCGAGGCGCATTGGCCTGAGGCAAGCGATAGAAACCGGCGATTTCATGGCACAGTCCCAGCAACGCACCGTACAGGTGAAACAGGGCCGACTCGCGTCCGGCCTGGATCAGCGCCAGGGAGTTCATCGCCCGCCCCTCTTCGGCTCTGGCGAGCGCTTCCAGCGACAGGCCGGCGAAGTAAATCTTCTGGTTGGTACGGGTATAGAGTTCGTGGGCCATGACGGCAGTCTCCACAACGAAATAATTGTTTCACGCAGGTCAGACAGTGTCGGGGATCACCCGAGTTCACCGCAAGCACAAAACAAAAAGGCCGCATGAAAACCAGAAGGTTGTCATGCGGCCTTTTCAGTACAGCACCTGTTAAGCCTTAGCGGTCTTCGCCGGGCGCTTGTCTTCAACCGTCCACTTGCCGCCGTCGTAGTACGCCTTCCAGCCAGTCGGCTTACCGTCGACTTCAGTCTGTACGTACTGCTCTTTGGTTTTACGGCTGTAACGGATCACAGCAGGCAGGCCGTCCGGATCTTTCTTCGGTGCTTCGCAGAGGAAGTGGTACTTCGGATCGATCTCATCCTTGTGCGGCACAATTTCCATGACCAGCGGAGCACGCGTCTCGCGGTTTTTCGGGAATTGACTGGCCGCCAGGAACAGGCCGGAAGCACCGTCGCGCAAGATGTAGGTGTCGTTGACCTTTTCGCATTTCAGCTCAGGCATCTTCACCGGATCCATCTTCGGCGGCGCTGCATCACCGCTTTTCAGCAGTTTGCGGGTGTTCTTGCACGTCGCATTGGTGCAGCCGAAGAACTTGCCGAAACGGCCGGTCTTGAGCTGCATCTCGCTGCCGCACTTGTCACATTCCAGGCTCGGACCTTCGTAGCCTTTGATGCGATAAGTGCCCTCTTCGATTTCGTAACCGGAGCAATCCGGGTTGTTACCGCAGATGTGCAGCTTGCGCTTCTCATCCAGCAGGTATGCGTCCATCGCCGTGCTGCAGATCGGGCAGCGATGCTTGCCACGCAGCACCAGCGACTCCGATTCACCCTCGTCATCCGCCGCGATTTCGTCGCCCGGCACCAGGTTGACCGTGGCCTTGCAGCGCTCTTTCGGCGGCAGGCTGTAGCCCGAGCAACCAAGGAACACGCCAGTCGATGCAGTACGAATCTGCATCGGACGCCCGCACAATACGCACGGAATGTCAGTCATCACCGGTTGGTTGGCGCGCATGCCGCCTTCGGCGCTTTCGGCTACTTCGAGTTTCTTCTTGAAGTCGCCGTAGAACTCGTCGAGTACGTTCTTCCAGTCGCGTTCACCCTGGGCCACGTCATCGAGGTTCTCTTCCATGCCGGCGGTGAAGCCGTAGTCCATGAGATTGGAGAAACTCTCGGCTAGACGTTCGGTAACGATGTCGCCCATCTTTTCCGAATAGAAACGACGGTTGTGCAGCGCTACGTAGCCACGATCCTGGATGGTCGAAATGATCGCCGCGTAGGTCGAAGGACGACCGATACCGCGTTTTTCCATTTCTTTAACCAGGCTGGCTTCCGAGTAACGCGCCGGCGGCTTGGTGAAGTGCTGGGTCGGATCAAGCTTGATCAGCTTCATCGCGTCGCCTTGGGCCATGTCCGGCAACACGTCGTCATCGCCAGGCTTGGCAATTTGCGGCATGACGCGGGTGTAACCGTCGAATTTCAGGATGCGGCCTTTGGCGCGCAGCTCGAAGTCAACAGCACCGACGGTGACCGTGGTCGACAGGTATTGGGCCGGCAGCATCTGGCAAGCGAGGAACTGGCGCCAGATCAGCTCGTAGAGGCGCTCAGCATCACGCTCCATACCCGACAGCTTACTTGGTTCGGTGTTGGCATCGGAGGGACGAATCGCTTCGTGAGCCTCTTGTGCGCCTTCCTTGCTGCTGTAGACATTCGGGGTTTCCGGCAGGTACTTCTTGCCGAACTCGCCTTCAATATAAGTACGCGCCATCGTTATGGCATCGACCGAGAGGTTGGTGGAATCGGTACGCATGTAAGTGATGTAGCCGGCTTCGTACAGACGCTGGGCCATCATCATGGTTTTCTTCACGCCGAAGCCCAGGCGGTTACTCGCAGCCTGCTGCAGAGTGGACGTAATGAAAGGTGCCGACGGCTTGCTGCTGGTCGGTTTGTCTTCGCGTTTGACGATGCTGTAGCTGGAAGCCTTAAGCTTCTCCAGCGCGGCCATGGCCTGGGCTTCGTTGAGCGGCTTGAAGGCTTCGCCTTTTTCGCGAGCCACGTCAAAGCGCACGGTTGCGCCCTTGGCGGTACCGAGGTCGGCGTGAATTTCCCAGTACTCTTCCGGGTTGAATGCGCGGATTTCACGTTCACGCTCAACGACCAGCTTCACGGCAACCGACTGCACACGACCGGCGGACAGGCCACGTGCAACCTTGGCCCACAGCAGTGGCGAAACCATATAACCCACCACGCGATCGAGGAAACGACGCGCCTGCTGGGCGTTTACACGATCGATGTCCAGCTCGCCCGGTTTGGAGAAGGCTTCCTGAATCGCCTTCTTGGTGATTTCGTTGAACACCACGCGCTTGTAGCGGCTGTCATCACCACCGATGGCTTCGCGCAGGTGCCAGGCAATGGCTTCCCCCTCGCGATCCAAGTCGGTTGCGAGATAGATGGTGTCAGCATCTTTGGCGAGCCGGCGCAGCTCTTCGATGACCTTTTCTTTGCCCGGGAGGATCTCGTACTTGGCTTTCCAGCCATGATCGGGATCGACACCCATGCGCGAGACCAGCTGCTTGCGCGCTTTCTCTTTCGGGGTGAGCACCGGACCTTCGCCCGCGGCAGCCTTGCCGCGCTTGGCGGCTGGCTCTTTGCTGGCGCTAGCCGAACCGCTGGTGGGCAGGTCTCGGATATGGCCGATACTCGACTTCACCACGTATTGGTTACCCAGATACTTGTTGATGGTCTTGGCCTTAGCCGGGGATTCCACAATGACCAGCGATTTGCCCATGGATCAGAAAATTCCTGAATTCTAGAAGTGAAAGGCGGTTGGCGCCTGACGCGGCACCGCTATATATAGTGGCTACAAGGTGAGGTCAAGCGCAGGGTCTTGCGCGCACTCAGCTTATGGCTTGGAAAAAAGGCTTGGTTCAGCTTGCACCAAAGCAAAGCGTGGCACCTGTTCGCCGTCAACCTCGACCGACTCCAGGAACATGCTCAAGGGACGTACCCAAAAGCCGTAATCGCCATACAGGGCTTGGTAGAAGACCACTTCTTCTTCGGTTTCCGAATGCCGCGCAATACTGAATACGCGGTACTGCGGACCTTTGTAATGTTGGTAGAGCCCAGGTTGTATCGGCATGGTTTGGCCCTCGCTCAAATCTTTTAAAAATAAAAACAAAAAATAAATTCAGAAAAACAAAAACCGGGGCACTTGGCCCCGGCTTCCGTCAACGGAACGCTTAAACGCGTTCGAAGACGGTGGAGATGCCTTGGCCGAGACCAATGCACATGGTGGCTACCCCGAAGGTGCCGCCATTTTGCTTCATCACGTTCAACAGAGTGCCGGAGATACGTGCACCGGAGCAACCGAATGGGTGACCCAGGGCAATCGCGCCGCCGTGCAGGTTAACCTTCTCGTTCATCTTGTCGAGCACTTTCAAATCTTTCAGCACTGGCAGGGCCTGTGCGGCGAAAGCTTCGTTGAGCTCGAAGAAGTCGATATCGTTAATGCCAAGACCCGCGCGCTTCAGTGCTTTTTGTGTGGCCGGTACTGGACCATAGCCCATGATTGCCGGGTCTACACCTGCCACCGCCATCGAACGAATCACCGCCATAGGCTGAATGCCCAGGTCCTGTGCACGCTGCGCCGACATCACGATCATGCACGAAGCACCATCAGTGATTTGCGACGAAGTACCGGCTGTCACGGTGCCGCCCTTGGGGTTGAACGCTGGCTTCAGAGCCGCCAGGCTTTCCAGGGTAGTTTCCGGACGAATGGTTTCGTCGTAGTTGAACAGTTTCAGGAAACCGTTCTCGTCGTAGCCCTGCATCGGGATGATTTCGTCTTTGAACTTGCCTTCCAGTGTCGCCTTGTGAGCGAGTTGGTGGGAGCGCACGCCGAAAGCGTCCTGTTGCTCGCGAGTGATGCCGTGCATTTTGCCCAGCATTTCAGCGGTCAGGCCCATCATGCCCGAGGCTTTCGCCGCGTACAGAGACATGTGCGGGTTCGGATCGACACCGTGCATCATGCTGACGTGACCCATATGCTCGACGCCGCCAACCACGAACACGTCACCGTTGCCGGTCATGATCGCTTGCGCAGCAGTGTGCAGAGCACTCATCGACGAACCACACAGACGGCTGACGGTCTGGCCGGCAGCGGTGTGCGGGATCTGAGTCATCAGGGACGCCATGCGGGCGATGTTCCAGCCCTGCTCCAGGGTCTGGTTCACGCAGCCCCAGATCACGTCTTCGACTTCGCTCGGATCAACCTTGACGTTGCGTTCCAGCAGTTTACTGATCAGGTGCGCCGACATGTCTTCGGCGCGGGTGTTGCGGTGCATGCCGCCCTTGGAGCGGCCCATCGGAGTACGACCGAAGTCGACAATCACGACGTCTCTAGGATTCAAGCTCATATATTCACTCTCACTCTAGTTGGGGGCGCTTAACCGAAGAACCGCTGGCCGGTTTTGGCCATTTCACGCAGTTTTGCGGTCGGGTGGTACAGCGCACCCAAATCAGCGTACTGGTCAGCCAGGGCAACGAACTCTGCAACACCGATCGAATCGATGTAGCGCAGCGCACCGCCACGGAATGGAGGGAAACCAATACCGTAGACCAGACCCATGTCGGCTTCGGCAGCGGTTTCGACAATGCCGTCTTCCAGGCAACGCACGGTTTCCAGGCACAGCGGGATCATCATCCAGTTGATGATGTCTTCGTCGGTGACTTCGCGCTGCTCGAAAACGATCGGCTTGAGCACTTCCAGCACCGACGGATCGGCCACTTTCTTCTGCTTGCCGCGCTTGTCGGTCTCGTAGGCATAGAAGCCCTTGCCGTTCTTCTGGCCCAGGCGCTTGGCTTCGTAAAGCACGTCGATGGCCGAACGACGGTCGTCTTTCATGCGGTCCGGGAAGCCTTCAGCCATCACGTCGCGACCGTGGTGGCCGGTGTCGATGCCGACCACGTCCATCAGGTATGCCGGACCCATTGGCCAGCCGAATTTTTCCATGACCTTGTCAATACGGACAAAGTCCACACCGGCGCTGACCAGTTTGGCGAAACCGCCGAAGTACGGAAACAGCACGCGGTTGACCAGGAAGCCCGGGCAGTCGTTGACGACGATCGGGTTCTTGCCCATTTTCTTGGCGTAGGCAACGGTGGTGGCAACTGCCAGCTCGCTGGACTTCTCGCCACGGATCACTTCTACCAACGGCATCATGTGCACCGGGTTGAAGAAGTGCATGCCGACGAAGTTTTCCGGACGTTTGAGGGCTTTCGCCAGCAAGGTGATGGAAATGGTCGAGGTGTTGGACGCGAGGATGGTGTCCTCTTTGACCTTGTCTTCGACTTCGGCCAGAACGGCTTGCTTGACCTTGGGGTTCTCCACGACCGCTTCAACCACCAGGTCGACGTGACCAAAATCACCGTAGGACAGGGTCGGACGAATGCCATTGAGCACTTCAGCCATTTTCGCCGGGGTCATGCGACCTTTATCAACGCGGCCCACCAGCAATTTGGCAGCTTCGGCCAGGCCTTGCTCGATGCCGTGCTCGTTGATGTCTTTCATCAGGATCGGCGTGCCTTTGGAAGCCGACTGATAAGCGATACCGCCACCCATGATGCCAGCGCCCAATACGGCAGCCTGCTTCACGTCTTTGGCAATTTCGTCGTAGGCCTTGGCCTTTTTCTTCAGCTCCTGATCGTTCAGGAACAGACCGATCAAGCTCTGCGCGGCAGAGGTCTTGGCCAGTTTGACGAAACCGTTGGCTTCGACTTCCAGCGCCTTGTCGCGACCGAAGTTCGCGGCTTTCTGGATAGTTTTGATCGCTTCGACCGGTGCCGGGTAGTTCGGGCCCGCTTGACCGGCCACGAAACCTTTGGCGGTTTCGAACGACATCATTTGTTCGATGGCGTTGAGCTTGAGCTTTTCGAGCTTCGGCTGACGCTTGGCCTTGTAGTCGAACTCGCCGGAGATGGCGCGCTTGATCAGCTCCAGAGCAGCTTCCTGCAGTTTCTCAGGGGCAACCACTGCGTCGACTGCGCCAACTTTCAGCGCGTCTTCAGGACGGTTTTCCTTGCCGGCAGCAATCCATTCGATGGCGTTGTCGGCGCCGATGATGCGCGGCAGGCGCACGGTACCGCCGAAGCCCGGGTAGATGCCCAGCTTGACTTCCGGCAGACCGATCTTGGCTTTGGTGGACATGACGCGGTAGTCCGCCGCCAGGCACATTTCCAGACCGCCACCCAGGGCAATGCCGTTGATCGCGGCGACAGTCGGGACGTTGAGGTCTTCGAAATCGCTGAAAATCTTGTTGGCTTCCAGGTTGCCAGCAACAAGCTCTGCATCAGGCAGCTTGAAGTTCTCGACAAATTCGGTGATGTCGGCGCCGACGATGAACACGTCCTTGCCACTGCTGACGATCACACCCTTGATCGAAGCATCTGCCTTGATGGTGTCTACGGCCTGACGCAGTTCGTTCAGGGTTAGACGGTTGAACTTGTTGACGGACTCACCCTTGAGGTCGAATTTCAGTTCGACGATGCCACTTTCAAGAGCCTTAACCGTGATGGCTTTACCTTCGTAAATCATCAACTGATCTCCACGATATGGAAGCTGAACAGTACACGTCGGACGCAGGCGAATGGCTCGGCAGGGACGTTTAACGTCAATGCTACGCCCATCCACCCGGCACACCCGCCAACGCGATAGTCGGGATTCTGTAGGAGCGGTCTGTAATACAAACGCTCAATTCATACGCCCGTTTGATTTGGGTACGTTACCTTCACGGAATTTCCGACAATTGTCAATCGCCCAAAATACGGGTTGAAACGCGACTTTCCGGTCATTTCCGTAACACGAAGAGTTACAACACGCGGCTGCATGTGACGCCATTCATAGGGTCAATAGTTAGAAAAGTCGCCCTAATTCGCTGCAGCCTTTGTTTAACAAGCTACGCTGGCGGGATCTTGAGGAAAAAACTTGAACGCTTTTGGTGAATGCCCAGCGTAAGATCAGCGGCACACAGAATTACCGGCCTGCCTGGCCAACTCCAGCCCGATGATGATGTCGGGCTTTTTATTGCCTGTCTGCCAGACGTTTCGCGCCATTGCGGCGCGAAATTTCCGCGATTTATGCCAGCGCTTTCAGCACCGCATCAATATCCTGCAAAACCGTCGCTTCGCCCTTCTCACCCCAATACAACGTGATCATCTGCTTGTCTGCTTCGACCTTGTAAACGTTGTCTGGCAACTTTTCGAAATGAATCAGCATCGCCGGATCCTCGCAGACCTCCTGCCACTGATTGACCCACACACCCGGCGCTTTTTGCCAGTAACTCCAGCACGCCGGCCGATTGCCACGCCGTGGTCGATGGTACTGAGCGCAAGGGCTCGGCGGCTCCTGGCTCAGCCAGTGCGGCCAGTCCTGAGGCGCCAGTTGCATCGCTAATCCGATGCGTCGCGCCTCCATGCGCAGGGCCATGCGGCCGCTCTGGTGGCGCGACGGTCGCAACCATGCCAGCGGACTCAGTACCACCAACATGATTGACACCACTATCCAGACCGTCATATGTGTACTCCCGATTCTTGATGAGCGCATTGAGTCACTTTGAAACCAATGCGCTTGAAACCAGCCATACTTACCAATATTGCAATCCTCAGGAGGAGCACCTCATGCCCTACAACCACATTCTGGTCGCTGTAGATCTAACCGAAGAGTGCGATCCTGTAATCCACCGTGCTCGCGAACTGTCGGTGAGCAATGGGGCGAAATTGTCCCTGGTGCACATTGTCGAGCCGATGGCCATGGCCTTTGGCGGCGATGTGCCCATGGACCTGTCACAACTGCAACAACAGCAGTTCGATCAGGCCAAGGAACGCCTGGACCGACTGATCGTGAAGTATCCGGAACTCTCCAAGGAATACAGCCACCTGACCTACGGCCAGCCACGCCAGGAGATCCACCACCTGGCCAAGGAACAAACCTGCGACCTGATCGTGGTGGGCAGCCATGGCCGACATGGCCTGGCATTGCTGCTGGGTTCCACCGCCAATGACGTGCTGCATGGTGCGCCCTGTGATGTGCTCGCGGTGCGCCTGATCAAAAGCTGAAACGCATATCCCCTGTGGGAGCGGGCTTGCTCGCGAAAGCGGTGTAACAGTCAGCATATTTGTTGAATGTTAAGCAGCTTTCGCGAGCAAGCCCGCTCCCACATTGGATTTACGCCAGCTCTGTAGATCGCATCCCATACCAAAAGCCCGGCGCTCATCACTGAACGCCGGGCTTTTTTATAGCAGGATCAATCAGGCATCCAGCTCGGCCCAGCGCTCGACCATTACGTCGAGCTCAGCCTGCAACTGCTCCAACTGAGCGATCACCGCAGCGGTCTCGGCAGCAGGACGCTGATAGAAACCGGCATCGGCCATTTGCGCCTCAACGGTAACGATCTGCTTCTCCATGGCTTCGATCTGACCCGGCAACATTTCCAGCTCACGCTGCAACTTGTAGCTGAGCTTCTTCTTCGCCACCGGCGCTTCGACTACAGAAGCGACTGGCGCAGCTTCGGCCGTCACGACAGCGGAGGTCAGGTCGGCTTTGCCGGACTTGCTCTCGGTCACGCCCAACAGGCGCGGCGAGCCGCCCTGACGCAGCCAGTCCTGATAACCACCGACGTATTCGCGAACCTTGCCTTCACCTTCGAAGACCAGGGTGCTGGTGACCACGTTGTCGAGGAATGCCCGGTCGTGGCTGACCATCAGCACGGTGCCGTTGAAGGTCAGCAAGACCTCTTCCAGCAACTCGAGGGTTTCGACGTCGAGGTCGTTGGTCGGTTCATCGAGGACCAGCAGGTTCGCCGGCTTGCTGAACAGTTTCGCCAACAACAGACGCGCACGTTCACCACCTGACAGCGCCTTCACCGGCGTGCGGGCACGCTGCGGGCTGAACAGGAAGTCGCCGAGGTAGCTCAGCACGTGGCGGCTCTGACCATCGATATCGATGAAGTCGCGACCTTCTGCGACGTTGTCGATTACAGTCTTTTCCAGGTCCAGCTGATGGCGCAACTGGTCGAAGTAGGCCACGTCGATGCGCGTCCCCTCTTCGACTGTGCCGCTGGTTGGCTGCAGACCGCTGAGCATCAGCTTCAGCAGTGTGGTTTTACCAGTACCATTGGCGCCCAGCAGACCAATTCGGTCGCCGCGCTGCAGGACCATCGAGAAGTCCTTGATCAGGAACGGGCCGCCTGGGTGAGCGAAGCTCACGTTCTCGAGAACCATGACCTGCTTGCCGGACTTGTCAGCGGTATCCAGTTGGATGTTGGCCTTGCCGGTGCGCTCACGACGCTCGCTACGCTCGTTGCGCAGGGCTTTGAGGGCGCGGACGCGGCCTTCGTTACGGGTGCGGCGAGCCTTGATGCCCTGGCGGATCCAGACTTCTTCCTGGGCCAGTTTTTTGTCGAACAGCGCGTTGGCGGTGTCTTCAGCGGCCAGCGAGGCCTCTTTGTGCACGAGGAAGCTGGCGTAGTCGCCGTTCCAGTCGATAAGGCCACCGCGATCCAGTTCGAGAATGCGGGTCGCGAGGTTCTGCAGGAATGAACGGTCGTGCGTGATGAACAGCACAGCGCCCTGGAAATCCTTCAGCGCTTCTTCGAGCCAGGCAATTGCACCGATGTCCAGGTGGTTGGTCGGTTCGTCGAGCAGCAGCAGATCGGGTTCGGAAACCAGAGCCTGAGCCAGCAGGACGCGACGACGCCAGCCGCCGGACAACTCGGCGAGGGTCTTGTCGGCCGGCAACTGCAGACGGCTCAACGTGCTGTCGACCAATTGCTGCAAACGCCAGCCGTCACGGGCTTCGAGGTCGTGCTGGACGTGCATCAGTTTGTCCAGGTCGGCGTCGGTGACGATGTTCTGGCTCAGGTGGTGATACTGCGCGAGCAGCTCGCCGACACCGTCCAGACCTTCGGCCACCACGTCGAACACGGTCCGCTCGTCGGCTACCGGCAATTCTTGCGGCAATTCGCCAATCTTGAGCCCAGGTGCGCGCCAAACGGAGCCTTCATCAGGCTTCTGGTCGCCCTTGACGAGCTTCATCATGCTGGACTTGCCAGTGCCATTGCGGCCGATGATGCACACCCGCTCACCACGGGCGATCTGCCAGGACACCTTGTCCAACAACGGCATAGCGCCGAAAGCAAGGGACACATCGCTGAATTTGAGCAGGGTCATGAGCTTCTCCAAAAACCGGGCGCGCATTCTACCTGACTTGAGGCTTCAGAAGGCCGGCAATTTCACCTTCGCGACACTCTGCATGACAAATGTTGCGAACTGATGCTGACAGGCCGGCAAAGCTTTCGCCCGCTGCTGGCAAAAGGCTAAGCTACAGACAATTCAGCGCGGGCATTGCCCGCGCTTGTCATGATTTCTCTGCCCGGACGTCTCATGCGCAGTCGCCTTTTCAGTCTTTTATCCTGCTTTCTTCTTTCTGCCACTGCCGTTCAAACCGCCCAGGCGGTGGACCTGTCCACCCAGCGCCAGTATTACGATGAAGCCAAGCGTGCCCTCGCCAAGGGGGATACCGGTCCTTATTTCCGTTACAGCCAGGCCCTCAGCGATTACCCGCTGGAGCCGTACCTGGCGTATGACGAACTGACCGCTCGTCTTAAGACCGCGAGCAATGCCGAAATCGAGAAATTCCTCGCCGAGCACGGTGACCTGCCCCAGGCCAACTGGATGAAGTTGCGCTGGTTGCGTTGGCTGGCCGAACGCGGCGACTGGGCGACCTTCGTCAAGTACTACGACCCCAAGCTCAATTTCACCGAACTGGACTGCCTGAACGCGCAGTATCAGATCGGGAATAACCAGAAAGCCGAAGGTTACGCCAACGCCAATAAACTCTGGCTGACCGGCAAATCCCAACCCGCCGCGTGCGATGCGCTGTTCGGGCAATGGGCTGCCGAAGGCCAGTTGACCGAGCAAAAACGCTGGGAGCGCACCAAACTAGCCGCCCAGGCGCGCAACTATCCGCTGGCCAACAGCCTGGTAAACGGCCTGACCACCCTCGCCCCTCGTGGTCGTTTGCTGATTGATGTGGCGCAGAAACCCGAACTGCTCAACCAACCGTCGCGCTTCACCCCCGCCGATGAACCGATGTCCGACGTGGTCAGCCTTGGCCTGCGACGCCTGGCAAGCCAGGATCCGGACAAGGCCATGGACCTGCTCGACGGTTATGCCAGCAGCATGCACTTCTCCCGTGATGAAAAAGTGGCCATCGCCCGTGAAATCGGCTTGACCCTCGCCAAGCGTTTCGACCCTCGCGCGCTGGACATGATGACCAAGTACGACCCGGAGCTGCGTGACAACACCGTGTCCGAATGGCGCCTGCGTTTGCTGCTGCGCCTGGCCCGCTGGGACGACGCCTATCAGCTGACTCGCCGCTTGCCGCAGGATCTGGCGACCACCAACCGCTGGCGCTACTGGCAGGCCCGCAGCCTGGAACTGGCGCAGCCGCAGAACCCGGAAGCGCAAGCGCTCTACAAGAACCTGGCTCGAGAGCGAGATTTCTATGGCTTCCTCGCCGCTGATCGTTCGCAATCACCTTATTCGCTGGTCAACAAACCCTTGGTATTGAGCCAGGCGCTGATCAACAAGGTCCGCAATACCCCAGGCGTGCGTCGGGCGCTTGAGTTTCACGCTCGCGGACAGATCGTCGATGGTCGCCGCGAGTGGTACCACGTCAGCCGCCACTTCAGCCGCGACGAAATGGTCGCCCAGGCGAAACTGGCCTACGACCTGAAATGGTATTTCCCGGCGATCCGCACCATCAGTCAGGCGCAGTACTGGGACGACCTGGACATCCGCTTCCCGATGGCCCACCGCGAAACCCTGGTGCGTGAAGCCAAGGTTCGTGGCCTGCATTCGAGCTGGGTATTCGCTATCACCCGCCAGGAAAGTGCTTTCATGGACGACGCCCGTTCCGGCGTCGGCGCCAGCGGCCTGATGCAACTGATGCCCGGCACCGCCAAGGAAACTGCGCGCAAGTTCAGCATTCCACTGGCCTCGCCGCAGCAAGTGCTCGATCCGGACAAAAACATCCAGCTCGGTGCCGCTTACCTGAGCCAGGTCCACAGCCAGTTCAACGGCAACCGCGTCCTCGCCTCTGCCGCCTATAACGCCGGCCCGGGTCGCGTGCGTCAGTGGCTGCGCGGGGCGGACCACCTGAGCTTCGACGTCTGGGTGGAAAGCATCCCGTTCGACGAAACCCGCCAGTACGTGCAAAACGTGCTGTCGTACTCGGTGATCTATGGCCAGAAGCTCAACTCACCGCAACCGCTGGTGGATTGGCATGAGCGCTACTTTGACGATCAATGAGCCTGCTTTGAAGCACTGACAAAAATGCCCGCATCGATTGATGCGGGTATTTTTTATGGTGCTCTACTTGATCGGTTACTTAGTCGGTTACTTGGTCGGTTGGGGCATGGTGCCCATCACTGAACTGCAACGCTGCCAACCGCGCATACAACGCGTTGCTCGCAATCAATTCCTGATGCGTGCCCACCGCTACCAGTTTCCCCTGATCCATCACCGCGATCCGGTCAGCGTTTTTCACCGTCGCCAGCCGGTGGGCGATGACCAGCGTGGTGCGGTTTTTCATCAGGCTCGGCAGGGCTTGCTGGATCAGGTGTTCGCTCTGGGCGTCAAGGGCGCTGGTGGCTTCGTCCAGTAGCAGAATCGGCGCGTCCACCAGCAATGCGCGGGCGATGGCCAGGCGTTGGCGTTGGCCACCGGACAAACCGAGGCCTCCGTCACCAAGGTGGGTCTGGTAGCCGTTGGGCATTTGTTCGATGAAGTCGTGGGCGTAAGCGATTTTCGCCGCTTCCTGGACCTGAGCAAGGGTTGCTGTCGGATTGCCGTAGCGGATGTTCTCTTCGATACTGCCAAAGAACAGCGCCGGGGATTGCGAGACCAGGGCGAAGCAGCGGCGCAGGTCCAACGGATCGAGTTGAGTCAGCGGCACGCCATCGAGCAAGATGCGTCCTTCGGCCGGGTCGTAAAAGCGCAGCAGCAAGTCATACACGGTCGACTTACCGGCACCAGAGGGCCCGACCAACGCGAGGGTTTCACCGGCATTGATCGTCAGATTCAAACCATCGACCGCATAGCTTTCGGGACGCGACGGGTAGGAAAAGCGCACGTCTTGCAGCACCAGGTCACCCTTCACCCGTTCAGGCAAGGTCACCAGGCCAGTAGTCGGTGACTGGATAATGTTTTCTGAGCGCAGCAACTCGGCAATCCGCTCGGCGGCGCCGGCGGCACGCTGCAGTTCGCCAATCACTTCGCTCAACGTGCCGAATGCGCTGCCGACGATCAGGCTGTAAAACACAAACGCCGCCAGCTCGCCCGCGGAAATCCGCCCGGCGATGACATCCATTCCGCCAACCCAGAGCATCACCCCGACGGCGCCAAGCACCAGTACGATCACCAGGGTAATCAGCCAGGCTCGCTGGAAGATCCGCTTGCGAGCGGTGTTGAAGGCCTCCTCCACCGTGGCGGCAAAGCGCTGCTCGTCCTGGACCTGATGGTTGTAGGCCTGCACGGTTTTGATCTGGCCCAGGGTTTCGGAAACATAGCTGCCGATATCGGCAATCCGGTCCTGGCTCAGGCGTGACAGGCTACGCACCCGACGGCCGAAGATCAGGATCGGCGCGATCACCAACGGCAACGCGACCACCACGATGCTCGTGAGCTTGGGATTGGTGATAAACAACAGTACGATCCCGCCGATCACCATCAATAGATTGCGCAAAAACAGCGACAGCGAAGAGCCGATCACCGATTGCAGCAGCGTGGTGTCAGCGGTCAACCGCGACTGGATCTCGGAGCTGCGGTTGTCTTCGTAGAATCCTGGGTGCAGGTAGATCAGATGGTTGAACACCCGACGGCGGATGTCCGCGACAACGCGTTCGCCGATCCATGAGACCAGGTAAAAACGCGCGAAGGTGCCAATCGCCAGCCCGACCACCAGCAACATAAACAAGCCGATGGACTGGTTGAGCAAATGCGGCGACTGGGTCATGAAACCCTGATCCACCAGCAGGCGAATCCCCTGCCCCATGGACAAGGTGATGCCCGCCGTGACAATCAATGCGAGCAAGGCACCGACGGCCGGCCAGCGATAAGGCGCGATGAAACGCAGGGCCAGGCGCATGGCGCGCCGTTGACGGGAAGAGAGGATGGAGATCATTCGATGGCGCAACCAGTAGGGTTTGACGCGATCAAGCCTACACCGGTCGATGGGCTTGAACGCTGTAAATCATAATGAGTCAGGTTAAATATGACCGCAAAGCCTAGGCCCTAGACGGTATTGGTCTAAAGTCCGGGTGGCAACGCAGCCGTATTTCTGATCGACTGATGTTGCCGCCCTGGAAAGATCGCAGGGAGTTGTCACAGCCCGGTCACCTGGCGGTTCTATAGTAAGCACACAACCTGATGAGGAGACAGGCCATGTCCTTGCAAAACAGCAGCGAAGACAAGATTGAAGTGATCCGCACACAGCCAGACCAGTCTCTGGGTTGCTCGATTATCGATAAGGATGGGCGCGAAGTACCGATCACTGAAGGCATGATCCAGGACGCTTGCCGCGAACTGGAAAAGCGATTGGTCAAGCCTGCCGAACAAAAGTGATATAGCCACCGTCTTCTTGACCCGGCCTCTGATGGCCGGGTTTTTTATGGCTGCCTTTTGAGGGTGCTGCGCACTCAATCGGGGTTCAGACAGCCGAAGCCCCCAACGCCACAACGATCTTCTGCAACTCAGGCGAATCCCCCTCGATCCGCACCTGCAACCCATCAATCTCACGCCGCAACGGATAATGTTTGCGCAGTGCATCGAACGCTGCACGCTGCTCATTCACATTGCCTACAAGGCTGCGACGGAAATCCGCATCATCACGGCGCGGGTCGTACACGCCACGGCACAACATGGCCAGCGACCAGGCCGGATCGCTGCCAGCGTTCAAGGTCACTTGCGACAACCAGGGTGCGGGCAGCAAATCGCTCAAGCTGATCCGGGCCGCTTGCCCGAGAAAATCGCAATAGGCCTGATAAATCTGCGCTGTCCCACGCTGTCTGCCGTCGAGGCTGTAACCGGCAATGTGCGGCGTCGCCAGCACACAGAGTTCGGCCAGTGCCACATCGACCTCAGGCTCACCTTCCCAGACATCCAGCACTGCTTGCAGGTCTTCGCGTTGCAGCAGCACCTGGCGCAGCGCGGCATTGTCCACCACCGGGCCACGACTGGCGTTGATCAGCCAGGTGCCGGGTTTGAGCTGGCTCAAACGGTTTTTATCGAGCAGATGCCAGGTCAACTGGGCGCCGTGTTTCTTCAACGGCGTGTGCAGACTGATGACATCGCACTGCTCGATGATCTGTTCGAGGCTGACGTAATCGCCACCTTCAGCGGCTTGTCTTGGCGGATCGCAGACCAGCACATTCCAGCCCAGACCTTGCAGAACCTTGACCAACCGGCCGCCCACTTCACCGGCACCGACGATGCCGTAGGTGCGTTGAGTCAGGTCGGCGCCTTCGATTTCGGCCAGGGTCAGCAGACTGCCGAGCACATAGTCGACCACGCCCCGGGCGTTGCAGCCGGGTGCGCTGGACCAGGTGATGCCGGCCCGCTGAAAGTAATCCAGATCCAGGTGATCCGTGCCGATGGTGCAGGTGCCGACAAAGCGTACCTTGCTGCCTTCGAGCAACGCGCGGTTAACGTTGGTCACCGAGCGCACCAGCAGCACATCAGCCTGTTCGACGGTGGCGCGGTCAATGGAACGTCCCGGCACCCGGCGGATTTCACCGAAACCTTCGAAGAAGGCATCGAGCAGCGGGATATTTTCGTCGGCAACAATCAGCATGGCAGGCTCCTTTGGCGGATCGGCAGTGTAGGCGGAGATGGAGGGGATGGGCCACTGGGGATGCAGAAACATTCAAAATCCGATTACAAATCCACAACACAGGACTTTTCCTGACCACTGCGTCAGGGCGTAGAATGCGCCGCCTTGCGCATCAACATCTTTGGACGTTTCGCCCTTGAATTCCGTGACTGACCGCCCCGCCGCTATTTCCCTCACCCGTCCGGCCCGGGTTCGCCTGGAGCTGAAAAACCTGCTCGGCCTGGCCTTGCCGATCATGATCGCGCAACTGGCGACCACTGCCATGGGCTTCGTCGATGCGGTGATGGCCGGCCGCGTCGGGCCAAGGGATCTGGCGGCGGTGGCGCTGGGCAACTCGATCTGGGTGCCGGTGTTTCTGTTGATGACCGGCACGCTGCTGGCTACTACTCCGAAAGTCGCCCAGCGTTTCGGCGCCGGCACCCACAGCGAGATTGGCCCGATCGTGCGCCAGGCACTGTGGCTGGCCTTGGTGGTGGGCTTGATGGCGACCGGCATGTTGTTCAGCGCCGAACCGATTCTGCACTTCATGAAGGTCGATCCCGAACTGATCGGCCCGTGCATGCAATACCTGCATGGCATCGCCAGCGGTTTGCCCGCCGTTGCGTTCTACCATGTGCTGCGCTGCTTCAGTGACGGCCTGGGGCGTACGCGTCCGGCCATGGTGTTGGGTCTGTGCGGGCTGGCGCTGAACATTCCGCTGAACTACGTCTTCATCTATGGCCACTTCGGTGTGCCGGCCATGGGCGGTGTCGGTTGCGGCTGGGCCACGGCGATCGTGATGTGGGTGATGGCGCTGGGCATGGCCGGGTGGGAGCGCTGGGCGCCGGCGTATCAGTCGAGTGAGTTGTTCAGCCGTTTCGACTGGCCGCAGTGGTCGGTGATCAAACGCCTGCTGGGCATCGGCCTGCCAATCGGCATCGCGGTGTTCGCCGAGTCGAGCATCTTCGCGGTGATTGCGCTGCTGATCGGCAGCCTCGGCGCCACCGTAGTGGCCGGGCATCAGATCGCGTTGAACTTCAGCTCGCTGGTATTCATGATCCCCTACTCCCTGGGCATGGCCGTCACCGTACGCGTCGGCCAGGCACTCGGCCGTCAGGAGCCGCGCGAGGCCCGCTTCGCCGCCGGTGTCGGCATGGGCACGGCGCTGGCCTATGCGTGCGTTTCCGCGAGCATGATGCTGTTGCTGCGTGAACACATCGCAACCATCTACACGGCTGATCCTACGGTGATTCAGGTCGCGGCGATGCTGATTGTGTATTCGGCGCTGTTCCAGTTTTCCGATGCGATCCAGGTCACCGCAGCCGGCGCGTTGCGCGGCTATCAGGACACTCGGGTGACGATGATCCTGACGCTGTTCGCTTACTGGGGGATTGGTTTGCCGGTGGGTTACGCACTGGGCCTGACCGATTGGTTCGGCGCGCCGAGCGGCCCGAGCGGGCTGTGGCAGGGTTTGATCGTGGGCTTGAGTTGCGCGGCACTGATGCTGTCGATCCGCCTGACGCGCAGTGCACGCAAGCGGATTCGCATCAGCCATTCGGCGGGTTAAACGAGTTTCTTGCGGATCCAGTAGAGGTAGGTGCCTGCCTCTTCGTGCTGCGCCACCAGTTCGTGGTCGAGAAACACACAGAACTTGGGAATATCGCGACGGGTCGACGGGTCTGTGGCGATCACCTTCAGCAGGCCGCCGGGCACCAGATCACGGATGTGCTGGTGCAGCATCATCACCGGTTCCGGGCAGTTGAGGCCGGTGGCGTCGAGGGTGCCGTCTACCGGCCTATCAATCATTTCACTCATGATTCACTCCTGAAACTTGCCGGCATTGTCGCGCATTGCCGGGTGTTCGGTCATCTGTGTCGTACACCGGACCTGTGGGAGCGGGCTTGCTCGCGAAGACGGGCTGACATTCAACATTGATGTCGACTGACCCACCGTATTCGCGAGCAAGCCCGCTCCCACATTGGTCCGCGTAAATCAGCGGGACTTGGGTTTCTTCACGTCGATCCGGCGCAGGTGGCACGTCACTTCTTCACGGTCGTGGTACAGCTGCTTGCAGCCGATCTCGACCCGAATGCCGCGTTCCTTGAACCCGTCGGCAATGCGTTCCAGCAAGCGCTTCACTTCGGCGTAACGCTGTTTCATCGGCAGCTTGAGGTTGACCACCGCTTCGCGGCAATGCCCCTCGCCAATCCATTCTTCCAGCATTGCGGCGTTGCGCGCCGGTTTCTCGACGATGTCGCAGACCATCCAGTCCACCGGTTGCTTGGGCTTGAAGGTGAAACCGTCGGCCATCAAGTGTTGCACCAGACCGGTGTCCATCAGGCTTTCGGCCATCGGGCCGTTGTCGATCGCCGTCACCAGCATGCCGCGGTTGACCAGTTGCCAGGTCCAGCCGCCGGGTGCGGCGCCGAGGTCGACGCCGGTCATGTCGCTGTGCAGACGCTCATCCCACTGATCGCGCGGGATGAAGTGGTGCCAGGCTTCTTCCAGCTTCAGGGTCGAACGGCTCGGCGCCTCTCGTGGGAACTTAAGCCGCGGAATGCCCATCGGCCACATCGCCGAGTTATTCGACTCGGCCAGCCCCATGAACACTTCGCGGCCACTTTTGAAGGTCAGCAGCAGGCGCGGTTTGTGGGCATCTTCAACCAGTTTGCCAGCGGCCATCAGCGCCTTGCGCAGGTGGCCTTCGAACTTCTTGCAGAAGTTCGACAGTTCCTTGCCATCGTTGGTGTCGACCATTTCCAGCCACAGGCTGCCGCACAGCGGGAAGTCCGCCATGTGCGCGAGGATCACGCTGATGCGGTCGGTTTCCGGCAGATCGATGAAGATCCCGCGAGCCCACTGGCGCGGGAAGATCAGATCGGCGAAACGCTGGCCACGCATCAGACGCTCGGCGCCGTCTTCTTCGGTGCAGATGAATTCGGCGCAGGCGCTGGCGGTCTTGGCCTTGGCATAACCGGCCACGTTCAGCCGCGCGGCATGTTCGGAAATCTCGGAACAGACTTCGCTTTCGAAGCCCGGCCGGCAATGCATAAAGAGGGTGTTCATTCTTACTCCTGGGCAGATGGCGAGAAATTCAACCACTGCGCGATGCCCAGACTTGCGTTGAAGCAAAGCCTGTCACGAAAACGGGCGCATGATAGCCGAGTTCGGAACCTTGGACTTGGCCATAGAGTCCAGTAATTAGCCTTAAGCACCAAACAGGACTAGGTTTAAACCTCTGTTCGTTCCCTCAGTCCGTAGCCGTGCGGACTCAAAGGAGTCATTTCAATGCCGTCCCTCGATAGCCTGAACACCCTTAAAACCCTGCAAGTCGACGACAAGACCTACCACTATTTCAGTCTGCCCGACGCTGCCAAGAGCTTGGGCGACCTGGACAAGCTGCCAATGTCGTTGAAAGTGCTGCTGGAAAACCTGCTGCGCTGGGAAGATGAAAAAACCGTCACCGGCGCCGATCTCAGGGCGATTGCCGCCTGGCTCAAGGAACGTCGCTCCGACCGTGAAATTCAGTACCGTCCCGCGCGGGTATTAATGCAGGACTTTACCGGCGTTCCCGCCGTGGTCGACCTGGCCGCCATGCGTGCCGCGATGGCGAAGGCTGGCGGCGACCCGCAGCGAATCAATCCGCTCTCCCCCGTGGATCTGGTGATCGACCACTCGGTGATGGTCGACAAATTCGCCAGCGCCAGCGCCTTCGAACAGAACGTCGACATCGAAATGCAGCGCAACGGTGAACGTTATGCGTTCCTGCGCTGGGGTCAAAGCGCCTTCGACAATTTCAGCGTGGTACCGCCGGGCACCGGCATCTGCCACCAGGTCAATCTCGAATACCTGGGCCGCACGGTCTGGACCAAGGACGAGGACGGGCGCACGTATGCCTTCCCGGACACCCTGGTCGGCACCGACTCCCACACCACCATGATCAACGGCCTCGGCGTGCTCGGCTGGGGCGTCGGCGGGATCGAAGCGGAAGCGGCGATGCTTGGCCAACCGGTGTCGATGCTGATCCCGGAAGTGATCGGCTTCAAACTCACCGGCAAGCTCAAGGAAGGCATCACCGCCACCGACCTGGTGCTCACCGTCACCCAGATGCTGCGCAAGAAAGGCGTGGTCGGCAAATTCGTCGAGTTCTACGGCGACGGCCTCGCCGACCTGCCACTGGCCGACCGCGCGACCATCGCCAACATGGCCCCGGAGTACGGCGCCACCTGCGGCTTCTTCCCGGTGGACGATATCACCCTGGACTACCTGCGTTTATCCGGCCGCCCCAGCGAGACCGTGAAACTGGTCGAGGCGTACAGCAAAGCCCAGGGCCTGTGGCGCCTGCCGGGCCAGGAACCGGCGTTCACCGACAGCCTGGCGCTGGACATGGGTAGCGTCGAAGCCAGCCTTGCAGGGCCAAAACGCCCTCAGGACCGGGTATCGCTGCCGAACGTCGCGCAAGCGTTCAGTGACTTCGTCGACCTGCAATTCAAACCCACCAGCAAGGAAGTCGGTCGTCTCGAAAGTGAAGGCGGCGGTGGCGTCGCGGTGGGCAATGCCGATCTGGCTGGTGAAGCCGACTACGAATACGACGGTCAGATTTATCGATTGAAAAACGGCGCGGTGGTGATCGCGGCGATTACCTCCTGCACCAACACCTCCAACCCGAGCGTGATGATGGCCGCCGGCCTGGTGGCGAAGAAAGCCGTGGAGAAAGGCCTCAAGCGCAAACCGTGGGTCAAGAGTTCGCTGGCCCCAGGCTCGAAAGTGGTCACCGACTACTACAAGGCTGCCGGCCTGACTCAATACCTTGATGAACTGGGTTTTGCCCTGGTCGGCTACGGCTGCACCACGTGTATCGGCAACTCCGGGCCATTGGCGGAGCCGATCGAAAAAGCCATTCAGGCCGCCGACCTGACCGTCGCCTCGGTGCTGTCAGGCAACCGCAACTTCGAAGGTCGCGTGCATCCGCTGGTGAAAACCAACTGGCTGGCCTCCCCGCCGCTGGTCGTCGCTTATGCGTTGGCCGGTACGGTGCGCATCGACATCAGCAGCGAGCCTTTGGGTACCGACAAAGAGGGCAATCTGGTGTATCTACGGGACATCTGGCCAAGCACCAAAGAGATCACCGACGCGGTGAACCAGGTCAACACCGCGATGTTCCACAAGGAATACGCCGAAGTGTTTGCCGGCGACGAGCAATGGCAGGCGATTGAAGTGCCGCAAGCGGCGACGTATGTCTGGCAGGACGATTCGACTTACATCCAGCATCCACCGTTCTTCGATGACATCGGTGGGCCACCGCCGGTGGTCAAGGACGTCGCCGGTGCCAGAGTCCTCGCATTGCTCGGCGATTCGGTAACCACCGACCACATCTCCCCGGCCGGCAACATCAAGGCCGACAGCCCCGCAGGCCATTACTTGCGCGAGAAAGGCGTGGAACCACGGGACTTCAACTCCTACGGCTCCCGTCGCGGCAACCACCAAGTGATGATGCGCGGCACCTTTGCCAACATCCGCATTCGTAACGAGATGCTCGGCGGCGAAGAAGGCGGCAATACGATTTACATTCCCACCGGGGAGAGGATGCCGATTTACGATGCGGCGATGCGTTATCAAGCCTCGGGCACGCCGCTGGTGGTGATTGCCGGGCAAGAATATGGCACCGGATCGAGTCGTGACTGGGCGGCCAAGGGCACCAATCTGCTGGGGGTCAAAGCGGTCATTGCGGAAAGTTTCGAACGGATTCACCGTTCCAATCTGGTGGGCATGGGCGTGTTGCCATTGCAGTTCAAGCTGGATCAGAACCGCAAGAGCCTGAACCTGACCGGTAAGGAGACACTGGATATTCTGGGTTTGACCGGCGTCGAGCTGACGCCGCGGATGAACTTGACGCTAGTGATCACCCGTGAAGACGGCAGCCACGAGAAAGTCGAGGTGTTGTGCCGGATCGATACCCTTAATGAGGTGGAGTACTTCAAATCGGGGGGCATTTTGCATTACGTGTTGCGACAGTTGATTGCGTCGTAACCGGCCGCTGACACAAGCACCGCCTTCGGGCGGTGTTTTCGTTTGAGTCCCGAGTGTCCTTATAATCACGCGCCTATTTGGCATTGTTCAAAAGTATGTGCCCCACACAAAACCACTGTGGGAGCGAGTCAACCCGCAACACTCCGGACACAAGGACTTTCAATGCTTGCTCTGCCATGGAACTACCTGGCCCTGCTCTCCCTCGGCTATGGTTTGGCACTGACCTACGGTCACCTCGGCTGGCTGGCCGGGATATCCGTCGCGCTGCTGCTGGTCGCCGGTTTCGCCGTGCGCCAGCAAAAGGTTCACGCCGGCCGCTACCTCGGTCACGGGTTGTTCATTGTCCTGGTCCTGGCACTGGCGATGCACTGGCTTCCCGGTTTCTACAATGGTCGTGGTATTGCCCCTCAGCGATTCACCGACGATGCCGTGCCGTTTTTCATGTACCTGAATCAGGACAAACCCCTGATCGGGTTCTGGCTATTGCTGGCTTGCCCATGGATTGTCGGCCGGCATTCGCTGCGCCTTTCCATCCATGCCACCGCGCTGGGGCTGACGTTGAGTGCCGTGCTGGCCTTGGGTGGCGCGCTGTTGCTGGGCGTGATCAGCTGGGCACCGAAGTGGCCGGATCAAGCCTGGCTGTGGCTGGTTAACAATCTGCTGCTGGTGACCCTGATCGAGGAAGCGCTATTTCGCGGCTACATCCAGGGCGGTCTGACCCGGCACTTCAAAGAACTGCCCTACGGTGAAAACCTTGCCCTGCTCCTCGCCTCGCTGCTGTTCGGCCTGGTGCATGTGGGCGCAGGCTGGCAATGGGTGTTGCTGGCGAGTCTGGCGGGTGTCGGCTATGGTCTGGCCTACCGTTTTGGTGGCTTGGGTGCGGCCATCGCCACCCATTTCGGCCTGAACCTGCTGCATTTCGGCCTGTTCACTTATCCGATGCTTGCCGGCTGACGCAAGGGTCGTTTTGCGACGCGCCACTGATTACTGAAAAATAATCTCAATAAATGGCTGACGGTGCCGACAACCCGTCAAA
Source organism: Pseudomonas sp. ANT_J28 (assembly GCF_008370005.1). NCBI lineage: Bacteria > Pseudomonadati > Pseudomonadota > Gammaproteobacteria > Pseudomonadales > Pseudomonadaceae > Pseudomonas > Pseudomonas sp. ANT_J28. Next base: position 43,563 of record NZ_VOBM01000013.1, on the reverse strand, counting down.
GCCTTGCGGATTGAAAAAGCCATGCGTAACAACCAGCCTAATACACAACGCGAACGGACCTTCCCGGCTCAGCAACGGTTGATTTCCACCACCGATGCCAAGGGCGTGATCACCTATTGCAACGACGCCTTCGTCGAGATCAGTGGGTATTCTCGTGAGGAACTGATCCGTGCGCCGCATAACCTGGTCCGTCACCCTGACGTCCCGGCCGCGGTATTCGCGCACATGTGGGGCACACTGAAACAAGGCTTGCCATGGATGGGCATTGTCAAGAATCGCTGCAAGACCGGTGATCACTACTGGGTTAACGCCTATGTCACGCCGGTTTTCGAAGGCAATCAGGTGGTCGGTTACGAATCGGTGCGGGTCAAACCCACCGCCGAGCAGATCCGCCGTGCCGAAGCGCTCTACCAACGCATCAACCAGGGCAAGTCGGCGATTCCTTCAACGGACAAATGGCTGCCGGTGCTGCAGGACTGGCTGCCGTTCATTCTCGTCAGCCAGCTGAGCTTCATGATCGGTGCGTCGCTCAATTCCCAATGGGGGTTTGCGTTGGCCGCCGGCCTGTCGGTGCCATTGGGCCTGTTGGGGTTGAGCTGGCAACAGCGCGGCCTCAAGCGTCTGCTGCACCTGGCCGGGCAGACCACCTCCGACCCGCTGATCGCGCAGATGTACACCGACAGTCGCGGTGCCCAGGCGCGTCTGGAGATGTCGATCCTCAGCCAGGAAGCCCGCATGAAAACCTGCCTGACCCGTCTGCAGGACACCGCCGAGCACCTGAGCGACCAAGCGAAACAGTCCGACACCCTGGCGCATAACAGCTCCAACGGCCTGGAACGCCAACGTGTCGAAACCGAGCAAGTGGCCACCGCCGTCAATCAGATGGCCGCCACCACGCAGGAAGTCGCCAGCCACGTGCAGCGCACGGCCGATGCGACTCAGGAAGCCAATCGCCTGACCGGTCGCGGCCGCGACATCGCCGGGGAAACCCGCGAAGCCATCCAGCGCCTGTCGGTGGTGGTCGGTGAAACCGGCCTGACCGTGACCCAACTGGCCAAGGACAGCGACGAAATCGGCGGCGTGGTCGATGTGATCAAAGGCATCGCCGACCAAACCAACCTGCTGGCGTTGAACGCGGCTATCGAAGCGGCGCGCGCCGGTGAAATGGGTCGCGGTTTCGCGGTCGTGGCGGACGAAGTGCGGCAACTGGCGCAACGCACCAGCGAATCCACCGGGCAGATCCACGCTTTGATTGCCAAGCTCCAGCAAACTGCCAGCACGGCGGTGCAAACCATGGAGGCTGGACATCGCCAGGCTGAAGAAGGTGTGGCGCGGGTTTTGGAAGCGGACCGGGCTCTGGTGGGGATCAGCGAAGCGGTGGCCAACATCACCGACATGACCACCCAGATCGCTGCGGCGACCGAAGAGCAAAGCGCTGTCGCCGAAGAAATCAGCCGCAACATCAGCAACATCTCGCACCTGGCTGACCAGACGTCGGAACAGGCGCAACACTCGGCGTTGTTGAGTGAAGAGCTGACAAAGACTGCGAATACCCAGTATTCGTTGGTGGAGCGGTTTAACCGCTGACTGCTGCTTTAAAAAACAAAAACCCGGGAGGCGATACTTCCGGGTTTTTTATTGCCAACCTGAAAATGATGGCGCCTGGAAGGGCCTCTTCGCGGGCAAGCCCGCTCTCACGGGGTTTAGTGTTGACCACAATTATCGAGCAACACCACCAATCACTGTGGGAGCGGGCTTGCCCGCGAAGAGGCCCTGTCCGGCACCGCAAATCTCACTGAAGAAACTCAGCAACCTTCTGCGCCGCAGCCGCCAGATGTTGCTCATGGATAAACCCGGAAGCCTTCAACGGCTTCAAATCATGATCCCCCGCCACCAGCCAGAACACCTCGATACTCGGTGCCAACGTGTACGCCTCAACGGCCTCGCGATTGCCCAACGCATCCCTTTCGCCCTGAACAATCAACGTGCGCGTCTTTAACCCGGCCAAATGCTCAACCCGTGGTTTCTCCGGTTTCCCCACCGCATAAAACGGATACCCGAGGCACACCAACACATCGGCCTCCAGTTCATCCGCCAAAAGACTGGCCATCCGCCCGCCCATGGACTTGCCGCCAATGGCCAGACGCCCAGCGACATGGCGTCGCACCACGGCATAGACCTCACGCCAGCACTCGAGCAGTTTCGGCGCAGGGTTCGGTGGACGCTTGCCACCATTGATGCGCCGTTGCGCCATGTACGGAAACTCGAAGCGCAGCACGTTGATCCCAGATGCAGCAAGGCGCGCAGCCATGTCGTTCATCCAGCCGCTGTCCATTGGCGCACCGGCGCCATGGGCGAGAATCAACGTTGCCGATGCACGTCTTGTGGCGGCATTCCACAACCATCCATGATCCCGCACACACCGCGCCCATTGATCCCCGTCAATACTGGCCTTGTGCTCTTTGTCCATGCTTGCCTCGCTTTTAGTCTGCCTATAACTCCAGGCGAAGGGAGCGTCTGCCGTGCGGCTTACTCGCAAAGGCGGGACTTCACTTCGGCTGAACCGTGGATGGGGAACCATGAACACTTCTATCAGTACCGCCTACAACTACAAGGTGGTCCGCCAATTCGCCATTATGACGGTGGTGTGGGGCATCGTCGGCATGGGGCTCGGGGTTTTTCTCGCGGCTCAATTGGTTTGGCCTGAACTCAACTTCAATCTGCCGTGGACCAGCTTCGGGCGCCTGCGCCCGTTGCACACCAACGCAGTGATCTTCGCCTTCGGCGGTTGCGCCCTGTTCGCCAGTTCGTTCTATTCGGTGCAGCGCACCTGCCAGACCCAACTGTTCGCGCCGAAAGTTGCCGCATTCTGCTTCTGGGGCTGGCAAGTGGTAATCCTGCTGGCGGCGATCAGCTTGCCGCTGGGTTACACCAGCTCCAAGGAATACGCGGAGCTGGAATGGCCGATCGACATTTTGATCACCATCGTCTGGGTCGCTTACGCCGTGGTGTTCTTCGGCACGCTGGCCAAGCGCAAGACCAAGCACATTTACGTCGGCAACTGGTTCTTCGGTGCGTTCATCATCACCGTGGCGATTCTGCATATCGTCAACAACCTTGAACTGCCGGTGAGTTTCACCAAGTCCTACTCAGTGTACGGAGGTGCGACCGATGCCATGGTTCAGTGGTGGTACGGGCACAACGCCGTAGGCTTTTTCCTCACCGCCGGTTTCCTCGGGATGATGTACTACTTCGTGCCGAAACAGGCCGAGCGTCCGGTGTATTCCTATCGCTTGTCGATCGTGCACTTCTGGGCGTTGATCACCCTGTACATCTGGGCCGGTCCGCACCATTTGCACTACACCGCACTGCCGGACTGGGCACAGTCGCTGGGCATGGTGATGTCGCTGATCCTGCTGGCACCGAGCTGGGGCGGGATGATCAACGGGATGATGACGCTCTCGGGTGCCTGGCATAAGTTGCGCAGCGACCCGATCCTGCGCTTCCTCGTGGTGTCCCTGGCCTTCTACGGCATGTCGACCTTCGAAGGGCCGATGATGGCCATCAAAACGGTCAACGCCCTCTCCCACTACACCGACTGGACCATCGGCCACGTGCACGCCGGCGCCCTCGGTTGGGTCGCGATGATCTCCATCGGCGCGCTGTACCACATGATCCCGAAAATCTTCGGCCGCACGCAGATGCACAGCATCGGCCTGATCAACGCGCACTTCTGGCTCGCCACCATCGGCACCGTGCTCTACATCGCTTCGATGTGGGTCAACGGCATCGCCCAGGGCCTCATGTGGCGTGCGATCAACGATGACGGCACGCTGACCTACTCCTTCGTCGAAACCCTGGTGGCCAGCCACCCAGGCTTCGTCGTTCGGCTGGCGGGCGGTGCGATCTTCTTCAGCGGCATGTTGCTGATGGCCTACAACACCTGGCGCACCGTGCGGGCCTCGCAGCCTGCCGAAGTCGCTGCTGCCGCGCAGATCGCCTGAGGAGGCCGCCATGAAACACGAAACAATCGAGAAAAACGTCGGCCTGCTGATGTTGCTGATGGTGCTGGCCGTGAGCATTGGCGGTCTGACGCAGATCGTCCCGCTGTTCTTCCAGGACGTGACCAATAAACCGGTGGAAGGCATGAAGCCCTACACCGCGCTGCAACTGGAAGGTCGCGACATTTACATCCGCGAAGGCTGCGTCGGCTGCCATTCGCAGATGATCCGGCCGTTCCGCGCCGAGACCGAACGCTACGGGCACTACTCGGTGGCCGGTGAAAGCGTCTGGGATCATCCGTTCCTGTGGGGCTCGAAACGCACCGGTCCGGACCTGGCCCGAGTCGGCGGTCGCTACTCCGAAGACTGGCACCGCGCGCATTTGTACAACCCGCGCAACGTGGTGCCGGAATCGAAAATGCCCGGCTATCCGTGGCTGGTTGCCAATCAACTCGACAGCAGCCACACCGAAACCAAGATCAAGGCGATGCGCACCCTCGGCGTGCCTTACACCGACGATGACATCGCCGGCTCAGTCGCCTCGCTCAAGGGCAAGACCGAAATGGACGCCCTGGTCGCTTACCTGCAAGTGCTCGGCACATCCATCAAGAGCAAGAGGTGAGCCATGATCTTTGACATGAGCAGTGGAATGATCCGCGGCCTGGGCACGGTCGTGGTGTTCGTGGCCTTCGTCGGCCTGACGCTGTGGGTGTTCAACGGCAAGCGCAGTTCGGAATTCGCCGAAGCGCGCCTGCTGCCGTTCGCCGATGAGCCACAAGCCGATATCGCCAACACCCAAGAACCTGCAACAACAAGGAGTACCCGGCCATGACCACCTTCTGGAGTACGTGGATCTGCGTACTGACCATCGGCAGCCTGATCGGCCTGACCTGGCTGCTGATCGGCACCCGCAAGGGCGAAACCAAGGGCAGCGTCGACCAGACCATGGGCCACAGCTTCGACGGTATCGAGGAGTATGACAATCCGCTGCCGCAGTGGTGGTTCATGCTGTTCGCCGGCACGCTGGTGTTCGCCGTGGGTTATCTGGTGCTTTACCCCGGCCTGGGCAACTGGAAAGGCATCCTGCCGGGTTATGAGGACGGTTGGACCGGCGTCCACGAGTGGGAAAAGGAGATGAACAAGGCCGACGCGAAGTTCGGGCCGATCTTCGCCAAATTCGCGGCGATGCCCGTGGAAGAAGTGGCCACAGACCCGCTAGCGCTGAAAATGGGCGGTCGCCTGTTTGCCTCCAATTGCGCGGTCTGCCATGGCTCGGATGCCAAGGGTGCTTTCGGCTTCCCGAACCTGTCTGACACCAGCTGGCGCTGGGGTGGCGACGCCGACACCATCAAAACCACGATCATGGGCGGTCGCATGGCCGCGATGCCGGCCTGGGGTGAAATCCTCGGTGATGCTGGTGTGAAAAACGTTGCCGCCTATGTACGTCATGGACTGGCCGGCCTGCCTTTGCCGGCCGACAGCGGCGCCGATCTGAACGCCGGACAGCAAGCGTTCAGCACCATGTGCGTAGCCTGTCACGGGCCAAACGGCCATGGCACTGAAGCCATGGGGGCGCCGAATCTGACGCAACCGGCCGGCTTCATCTACGGTACAAGCCTGGCGCAACTGCAACAGACCATTCGTCATGGCCGCCAGGGCCATATGCCGGCGCAGAACGAACTGCTCGGCAACGACAAGGTGCAATTGCTGGCCGCTTACGTTTACAGCTTGTCTCATGGATTGACCACCGAGCGTTTGCAGGCTGAAGGCAAACACGAATAAATCTCGACCGCTCTGCTGCCGCATTCTCCCGGATGCGGCAGTTCCCTGCCCCTTTGCGACCAAGTGTCGCACCCCTCCGTTAGTCCTCCTTTCGATTCCCCAGATTCGGGTCTAAGCTTCCCCGATGCGGACTGGCATGAGCCGGTTCCAGGTCGACCCAACCCGATGTGTTCGACGAATCTGCTCGATGACAAGCCGCAAAGGCTGGTAGATACCGGCTGTCGTGCCATTTGCCATCTGTCACCCGATCGTTGTGTTTGAACACACCCCGTTACATCCGACCTGACCCCCTCACCATTTTCGTCCGCTGCGACATTTTGTCCTTGGGCAATTTTGTCCCTACGCGGCGCATGGAAAGGCCGCAGAATCAGCTTTTGAAAGCATTGACCCAGGTCATGGCGCGTTGCAATGACCCCCCGCTTTCTCCATACTTGCGGCCGATTTTTACTCCTAATAAAACACCCAAACCGTGGAACCTTAGAATGAGCACAGCAATCAGTCCGACTGCTTATAACTATAAGGTAGTCCGCCAGTTCGCCATCATGACGGTGGTCTGGGGGATCCTTGGCATGGGGCTTGGTGTCTTCATCGCCTCACAGCTTGTATGGCCGGAATTGAACTTCGGTCTGCCGTGGACGACTTTTGGACGCTTACGCCCGTTGCACACCAACCTGGTGATTTTCGCCTTCGGTGGTTGTGCACTGTTTGCCACTTCTTATTACGTCGTGCAGCGAACCTGCCAAACGCGACTGATTTCCGACAGCCTCGCCGCCTTCACCTTCTGGGGTTGGCAAGCGGTGATCGTCGGCGCGATCGTGACCTTGCCGCTGGGTTACACCACCACCAAGGAATACGCGGAACTGGAATGGCCCCTGGCTATTCTGCTGGCCATCGTCTGGGTTACTTACGGTCTGGTGTTCTTCGGCACCATCACCAAGCGCAAGACCAAGCACATCTATGTGGGTAACTGGTTCTACGGTGCCTTCATCGTTGTGACGGCGATGCTGCACATCGTCAACCACGCTTCCCTGCCGGTCAGCTTCTTCAAGTCATACTCGGCCTACGCCGGTGCGACTGACGCGATGATCCAGTGGTGGTATGGCCACAACGCGGTGGGTTTCTTCCTGACCACGGGCTTCCTGGGGATGATGTACTACTTCGTTCCGAAGCAGGCCGAGCGTCCGATCTACTCCTATCGTCTGTCGATCGTGCACTTCTGGGCGCTGATCACCCTGTACATCTGGGCCGGTCCGCACCACCTGCACTACACCGCGCTGCCGGACTGGGCTCAGTCGCTGGGCATGGCGATGTCGATCATCCTGCTGGCACCAAGCTGGGGCGGCATGATCAACGGCATGATGACCCTGTCGGGCGCCTGGCATAAGCTGCGCACCGACCCGATCCTGCGCTTCCTCGTTGTGTCGCTGGCCTTCTACGGCATGTCGACCTTCGAAGGCCCGATGATGGCCATCAAGACCGTCAACTCGCTGTCTCACTACACTGACTGGACCATCGGCCACGTACACGCCGGCGCCTTGGGCTGGGTAGCGATGATCTCGATCGGTGCCATCTACCACATGATCCCGAAACTGTTCGGTCGTGTTCAGATGCACAGCATCGGCCTGATCAACACGCACTTCTGGCTCGCGACCATCGGTACCGTTCTGTACATCGCTTCGATGTGGGTCAACGGCATCACCCAGGGTCTGATGTGGCGTGCAATCAACGACGACGGCACCCTCACCTACTCGTTCGTCGAAGCGCTGCAAGCCAGCCATCCTGGTTTCATCGTTCGCGCCCTGGGCGGTGCGTTCTTCGCCAGCGGCATGCTGTTCATGGCCTACAACGTATGGCGTACCGTACGTGCCTCGAACCCGGCTGAAGCCAAAGCTGCTGAACAGATTGCTGTAGTTGGAGCTCACTGATGAAGCATGAAGCAGTCGAGAAGAACATTGGCCTGCTGGCCTTCTTCATGGTTATCGCCGTCAGCATCGGCGGCCTGACCCAGATCGTTCCGCTGTTTTTCCAGGACGTCACCAACAAGCCGGTCGAAGGCATGAAGCCTCGCACCGCCCTTGAACTGGAAGGCCGCGACATCTACATCGCCAATGGCTGTGTCGGCTGCCACTCGCAGATGATCCGCCCGTTCCGCGCTGAAACCGAACGTTACGGCCACTACTCGGTCGCCGGTGAAAGCGTCTGGGACCACCCGTTCCTGTGGGGTTCCAAGCGTACCGGTCCGGACCTGGCCCGTGTTGGCGGTCGTTACTCCGATGACTGGCAGCGTGCGCACTTGTACAACCCGCGCAACGTGGTGCCTGAGTCGAAAATGCCGGCCTACCCGTTCCTCGTGGAAAACAAGCTCGACGGCAAAGACACCGCCAAGAAAATGGAAGTCTTGCGCACGCTCGGCGTCCCTTACACCGACGAAGACATCGCCGGCGCCAAGGATGCTGTGAAGGGCAAAACCGAAATGGACGCGCTGGTGGCCTATCTGCAAGGCCTGGGCACCATCATCAAAAGCAAACGGTGATTTAGATGGATATCGGGATGATTCGTGGCCTGGGCACCGTTGTTGTGATGGTGGCCTTCATCGGTCTGGCGTTGTGGGTGTTCAGCCCCAAGCGCAAATCGGAGTTTGAAGACGCGACCTTGCTGCCTTTCGCGGATGATCCCGAAGCCATCAAGCACGTCGAGCAAGCTTCTAGGAGTAACAAAGAATGACTACGTTCTGGAGTCTGTACGTCACAGTCCTCAGTCTCGGCACGATCTTCGCCCTGACCTGGCTGCTGCTGTCCACCCGCAAGGGCCAGCGCAGCGAAGCCACCGAAGAAACGGTTGGCCACTCCTTCGACGGGATCGAGGAGTACGACAACCCATTGCCGAAATGGTGGTTCATGCTGTTTGTGGGCACCATCATCTTCGCCCTGGGCTACCTGGTGCTGTACCCGGGCCTGGGTAACTGGAAAGGCCTGCTGCCGGGTTACAACTACCTCGATAACGACAAGCAGACCGCGTTCGCCAACGGCAAAAGCGGCTGGACCGGCGTTCACGAGTGGGAAAAGGAAATGGCCAAGTCGGACGCCAAGTTCGGCCCGATCTTCGCCAAATTCGCTTCCATGCCAATCGAAGAAGTCGCCAAGGACCCTCAAGCCCTGAAGATGGGTGGCCGCCTGTTCGCCTCCAACTGCTCGGTCTGCCACGGTTCCGATGCCAAGGGCGCTTATGGCTTCCCTAACCTGACCGACGCCGACTGGCGCTGGGGCGGTGAAGCGGAAACCATCAAGACCACCATCATGGGCGGTCGTCACGCTGTGATGCCGGCCTGGGCAGAAGTGATCGGCGAGCAAGGCGTTGCAAACGTTGCCGCGTTCGTACTGACCACCCTCGATGGCCGCAAACTGCCGGAAGGTACCAAGGCTGACCCGGTTGCCGGGCAGAAGCTGTTCGCTGCCAACTGCGCGGTATGCCACGGCCCAGAAGGCAAAGGCACGCCAGCGATGGGCGCGCCTAACCTGACTCACCCGGCCGCGTTCATCTACGGTTCGAGCTTCGCTCAACTGCAGCAGACCATTCGTTACGGCCGTCAGGGCCAGATGCCTGCGCAAGAACAGCTGCAAGGCAACGACAAGGTTCACCTGCTGGCCGCTTACGTCTACAGCCTCTCTCACGGTGAGAAAGCGCCAGTGGCGGACGCCCAGTAAGGCAAACGCTTGATGCAACAAAAAACGGCCCCGCCAATGTGAATTGGCGGGGCCGTTTCAGTTTTTACCGAGCGCCTGTTTACTTAAGAACAGGGATGGTCTTATCGAGCTTTCGGCTAGGCCAGTTACTGTTACGTACAACGTTCACATTCAGCTCTTTACGATCCTTGGAGAAGCTGGCAATCAGATAGGTTTGCTGAGACGCGGCACCGCTCATAAATACGGGAACATGACCAAAGTAGTCATGTTTTGTCCCACTGTAATAGCCCCCCGAGACAAAGTGGTCGTGCCCACCAAAAACCGCTGTCACCTGATATTTCGCAATCATGCCCCTGAACCTTGCGATCTGCTCATCACTTCCCGCCCAATCAAAAACCTTGTGCATATTAAGAATGATGATCTTGCCTTGTTCCCGAGCAACCTTTAAATCTCGTTCCAGCCAATCGAGCGACGGGGTAATGTCATACACAGTAGGTGCAATGGGATTACCATCAGAGAACTTGACGGCATAGGTCGGTTCATTGTTCAGCTGAACCATATGAACATCATCAAAATCCTTCGAATAAGCGAGACTGCCGGAATAATGACTCGACCCTAACACCGCGCCCCGCACAGACAAATCCATCGAAGAAACCTTCCCCCAATAACGCGCTTTTAGATCATTTACACTTCCAGCGGCGCAATTATTCAGAAAGCAGTCATCCACATTATTCGCGTAATCATGATTACCCAGCCCATAGTCATATAATCCACCCAACTTATCCTCAAAGACGGACTTCATGTAAGAGCGCTGCCCGCCATGACCAAACGCGGTGATATCACCATTGATCATTACGGGAATACGTGCCGCCCCGCCATTCAGCTGCCTGAAACTTGCAACGTCGGAATACTGCAAGCCAATTAGCTCCCTGGAACGCTCCTCCTTGTTTGGATCAGACACATTTTTATCTGTGAGATCACTCCAGGGGTATTGTGGATCGGAAATAAATATCAAATGCCCTGGTATTTGTTCAACGGTCGCTGCATGAGAAGCAGGAACAACCACACACAGCGCAAAACACGCCACCAACTGACGAAACTTAAACAAACTCATAGAAATCCATTTCCATTATTTAACAAAGTTAGTGCTGCCTTAACGGATAAGCACTTCACATACAAAACTAATCAAGTAGAAAAACAAATACAACCCACCATCACCGACAAAGCAATAAAGCATGTTTCTCGATACACTGGTTCATTACCCCGTTACTGAGTCCGCATACAATCAACTAAGGATCACCTACACCAAACTCCCATCGTGACCCTGCCCCCATTACGGGCAGATCCCGACAACTGCACAATCTGAAAAACCGTCCATACTGAACAAGTCAATTGATCTGAATCACGACTTGTTACATTTGCTACACCATTCAGATTTTTTCCCCAACGCGACCAAAGGTCGCACCCTTGACCTAGAGCGACAGGCGTATCATTACGCCACTGCAACACCTCTTTTTGACCGCGGTCGGCACGTACTGACCGAGGCATTTTTCCACTGCCGTGGGATGCAATGATGAGTAACCAGATTCCGGTACACGACGTCACCCCTGCCAAGAACGCGAACAACAGCGTCGACCTCTACGCCTCTCGAGAAAAAATCTACACCCGCGCCTTCACCGGCCTGTTCCGCAACCTGCGGATGATGGGCGGTGCCGGGCTGTTTCTGCTGTATTTCGGTACGGTCTGGCTGAGCTGGGGTGGCCATCAGGCCGTCTGGTGGAACCTGCCGGAACGCAAATTCTTCATTTTTGGCGCAACCTTCTGGCCTCAGGACTTCATCCTGCTCTCCGGGATCCTGATCGTCAGTGCCTTCGGCCTGTTCTTCATTACCGTGTACGCCGGGCGGGTCTGGTGTGGCTATACCTGCCCACAGAGCGTCTGGACCTGGATTTTCATGTGGTGCGAGAAGGTCACCGAAGGCGACCGCAACCAGCGCATCAAGCTCGACAAAGCGCCCATGAGCGCCAACAAATTCCTGCGCAAATTCAGCAAACACACGTTGTGGCTGCTTATCGGCTTCATCACCGGCATGACCTTCGTCGGTTACTTCTCGCCGATCCGCGAACTGACCATCGACTTCTTCACCGGCGAAGCCGACGGCTGGTCGTATTTCTGGGTCGGCTTCTTCACCCTCGCCACCTACGGCAATGCCGGGTGGTTGCGCGAGCAGGTGTGCATTTACATGTGCCCTTACGCGCGCTTCCAGAGCGTGATGTTCGACAAAGACACCCTGATCGTTTCCTACGACCCGCGTCGTGGTGAAGGCCGCGGCCCGCGCAAGAAAGGCGCTGACTACAAGGCCATGGGCCTGGGCGACTGCATCGACTGCACCATGTGCGTCCAGGTTTGCCCGACCGGTATCGACATCCGCGACGGCCTGCAAGTCGAATGCATCGGCTGTGCGGCCTGCATCGATGCCTGCGACAGCATCATGGACAAGATGGATTACCCGCGCGGCCTGATCAGCTACACCACTGAGCACAACCTGTCCGGGCAAAAAACCAATAAACTGCGCCCGCGCCTGATCGGCTATGCCACGGTGCTGCTGGCGATGATCGCTTTGCTGATGACCGCATTCTTCATGCGTTCACTGGTCGGTTTCGACGTCAGCAAGGACCGCGTGTTGTACCGCGAGAACGCCGAAGGCCGAATCGAAAACGTCTACAGCCTGAAGATCATGAACAAGGATCAGCGCGACCACACCTACGTGCTCGAAGCCGCTGGCCTGCCGGACCTCAAGCTGCAAGGCAAGCGCGAGATCAAGGTCGCCGCCGGGGAGATTTTCAGCCAGCCGGTCGAACTGTCCAGCGCGCCGGAGAAACTGCCATCGAGCACCAACGAGGTGAAATTCATCCTCAAGGATGCCGATGACAACAGCGTCCACATTGAAGCCAAGAGCCGGTTCATCGGCCCACAAGTTCGTTGAGAGAAGTGATCATGCCCACAGCAACTGCCGCAAGTCCCTGGTACAAGCACCTTTGGCCGTGGATCATCATCGCCATCCTGGCGTGTTCCGTGACCCTGACCTTGTCCATGGTGACGATCGCGGTGAAAAACCCGGATAACCTGGTCAACGACAACTATTACGAGGCCGGCAAAGGCATCAACCGCTCCCTGGACCGTGAGCTGCTGGCGCAGACCCTCCTGTTGCGCGCCAGCGTGCATCTGGACGACGTGACCGGTGAAGTCGACCTGCGCCTTAGCGGCAACAGCAAACCGAAAACCCTGGAGCTGAACCTGATCTCGCCGACCCAGCCAGAGAAGGATCGCAAAATCACCCTGGCACGCAGCGAAACCGAACAGGGCCGCTACATTGGCCAGTTGAACGACAAGGTCGATGGTCGCCGCTTTGTCGAATTGCTGGGTGTTCAGGACGACAAAATCTGGCGCATGTTCGAAGAAGAACAGGTCAGCCATGACAAGGATCTGCTGCTGGGTGATGAACCGCTGCAAGGCGCCGAACACTTGTAGGAGCCTTTCCCGGACGATATAGACTCCACCTCATGACCAGTCCAACCCCCTGCTACCACTGCGCCCTGCCCGTCCCGGCCGGCAGCCGCTTCACCGCTGCCGTCCTCGGTGAAACCCGCGAGTTCTGCTGCCCGGGTTGCCAGGCCGTGGCCGAAGCCATCGTGGCCGGCGGACTGGAAACCTATTACCAGCATCGCAGCGAGTCATCGGCCAACCCTGAAGCCTTGCCGGTGCAGTTGGTAGACGAACTGGCGCTGTACGACCGCGCCGACGTGCAAGCCCCCTTCGTCCGCCACGAAGGCGAACTCGCCGAAACCACCCTGTTGATGGAAGGCATCAGTTGCGCCGCCTGCGGCTGGCTGATCGAGAAACACCTGCGTGGCTTGCCGGCGGTGGCCGAAGCGCGCCTGAACCTGTCCAACCATCGCCTGCACGTGCGCTGGGCCGATGCGCAACTGCCACTGAGCCAGGTACTCAGCGAATTGCGCCATATCGGTTACGCCGCGCACCCCTATCAGGCCGACCGCGCCAGCGAACAACTGGCCAGCGAAAACCGTCTGGCCCTGCGCCAACTTGGCGTGGCGGGGCTGCTGTGGTTCCAGGCGATGATGGCGACCATGGCCACCTGGCCGGAATTCAACATCGACCTCAGTCCCGAGCTGCACACCATCCTGCGTTGGGTCGCGCTATTTCTCACCACACCGATCGTCTTCTATAGCTGCGCGCCATTCTTCAAAGGCGCCATGCGCGACTTGCGCACCCGCCACCTGACCATGGACGTTTCGGTGTCGCTGGCGATTGGCAGCGCCTACATCGCCGGGATCTGGACCTCGATCACCGGCGTTGGTGAGCTGTATTTCGATGCCGTCGGCATGTTCGCGCTGTTCCTGCTGGCCGGGCGTTATCTGGAACGTCGCGCCCGCGAACGCACCGCCGCCGCCACTGCGCAATTGGTCAATCTATTGCCCGCCTCGTGTCTGCGCCTGAGTGCCGACGGCCAGAGCGAGCGGATCCTGCTCAGCGAACTGCGTGTAGGCGATCAGGTGCTGGTACATCCCGGCGCGACCCTCCCGGCTGACGGCAAGATTCTCGACGGCCAGTCGAGCATCGACGAATCCCTGCTCACCGGCGAGTACCTGCCACAACCGCGCACGCCGGGCGATGCCGTCACCGCCGGCACCCTGAACGTCGAAGGTGCGCTGACCGTGGAAGTCCTGGCCCTCGGCCAGGACACCCGACTGTCCGCCATCGTCCGCCTGCTGGACCGCGCCCAGGCCGAGAAGCCGCGGCTGGCAGAAATGGCCGACCGCGCCGCGCAATGGTTCCTGTTGCTGTCGCTGATTGCTGCCGCCGTCATCGGCCTGATCTGGTGGGAACTGGATTCCTCGCGAGCCTTTTGGATTGTGCTGGCGATGCTCGTTGCGACGTGCCCGTGCGCCCTGTCCCTGGCCACGCCGACCGCCCTCACCGCCGCCACTGGCACGCTGCACAAACTCGGCTTACTGCTGACTCGCGGCCACGTGCTGGAAGGTCTGAACCAGATCGACACGGTGATTTTCGACAAGACCGGCACGCTCACCGAAGGGCGACTGGCGTTGCGTTCGATTCGCCCGCTCGGCGAACTCAACAGCGATCAATGCCTGAGCCTGGCCGCCGCCCTGGAAAACCGCTCCGAACACCCGATCGCCCGGGCTTTTGGCCGCGCGCCGCTCGCTGCCGAAGAAGTCCACAGCACGCCGGGGCTTGGCCTCGAAGGGTTGGTCGGTGAGCAACGCCTGCGTATTGGCCAACCGGGTTTTGTCTGTGAACTCAGTGGTGCTGTAGTGCCGTTGATGCCGGACGAAGCCGGCCAATGGCTGTTGCTCGGCGACAGCCTGGGACCGTTGGCATGGTTTGTTCTCGACGACCGTCTGCGTGCCGATGCACCCGCCCTGCTCGCGGCCTGCAAGGCTCGCGGCTGGCGCACATTGCTGCTGTCCGGTGACAGCTCGCCGATGGTCGCCAGTGTCGCCGCGGAACTGGGCATCGATGAAGCCCGTGGCGGCTTGCGTCCGGACGATAAATTGCAGGTCCTGCAACAGCTACACAAAGAAGGCCGCAAGGTGTTGATGCTGGGTGACGGGGTCAACGACGTGCCAGTGCTGGCCGCCGCCGACATCAGCGTGGCCATGGGTTCGGCCACCGATCTGGCGAAAACCAGTGCCGACGCGGTATTGCTGTCGAACCGCCTCGATGCATTGGTCCAAGCCTTC
Organism: Pseudomonas sp. ANT_J28; assembly: GCF_008370005.1. Classification (NCBI taxonomy): domain Bacteria; kingdom Pseudomonadati; phylum Pseudomonadota; class Gammaproteobacteria; order Pseudomonadales; family Pseudomonadaceae; genus Pseudomonas; species Pseudomonas sp. ANT_J28. The sequence goes on along the minus strand of NZ_VOBM01000013.1, from coordinate 28,314 downwards.
AGCCTCGCGCGGCGCACCCGTCGGGTAATCATCGAGAACCTGCTGTGGGCCGGGCTGTACAATGGCCTCATGTTGCCGTTCGCCGCCCTCGGCTGGATCACGCCGGTATGGGCCGCGGTCGGCATGTCCATCAGTTCGTTGACCGTGGTGCTGAACGCCCTGCGCCTGACTCGCATGCCAAATACGCCTGCGGTCAGCGCCACGCCAGAAACCCGTCCGCTGCCGGCCTGAGCCGCGCGGGCATGGAGTCCAGATGCCAGCTCTCTACGTGATGATCCCGGCCGCACTGCTGATCGTGGCCATCGCTATTTACATCTTCTTCTGGGCAGTCGACAGCGGTCAGTACGACGACCTCGACGGCCCGGCCCACAGCATCCTGTTTGACGACCAGGACCCGAACCACAAGGCCGCGGTCGATGAAGCCAGCGGCCATCCGGCCAAGCCGGACGACAAGGCGCCACCTCATGCTTGAGTTGGCGCCGCTGCTGGTGTCTGCGGTGATCCTCGGTCTGCTCGGCGGCGGGCATTGCCTGGGCATGTGTGGCGGCTTGATGGGCGCATTGACCCTGGCGATTCCCAAGGAACAACGCAGCCGACGCTTTCGACTGCTGCTGGCCTACAACCTGGGGCGAATTCTCAGCTATGCAACAGCTGGCCTGCTGATCGGTCTGGCCGGTTGGGCTGTGGCTAACAGCCCGGCGGCGATGTTCATGCGCGTCATCGCTGGATTGCTGTTGGTCACCATGGGCCTATACCTCGCCGGTTGGTGGAGCGGCCTGACCCGCATCGAAAGCCTCGGTCGCGGCCTGTGGCGGCACATCCAGCCGGTTGCCAACAAACTGCTGCCGGTGTCGAGCATCCCCCGCGCGCTTCTGCTGGGCGCGCTCTGGGGCTGGCTGCCATGCGGGCTGGTTTACAGCACTTTGCTGTGGTCGGCGAGCCAGGGCAATGCACTGGACAGTGCGCTTTTGATGCTCGCGTTCGGGCTCGGCACCTGGCCGGTGTTGCTCGCCACGGGGTTGGCGGCTGAGCGGGTCACGGCGTTGTTGCGCAAACGTAGCGTGCGGATGACGGGCGGATTACTGGTGATCCTGTTCGGCATCTGGACCTTGCCGGGGCCGCATCAGCATTGGTTGATGGGGCATTAATCGACCGTTGATGCAAATCAAGATGCCCCACCGTGCCTCCCCCTAGACTCGCTGACACTGCCAGCCTATCCGGGGGAATGCCCGCATGATGCTCGACGCCATTCGTTGGGACACCGATCTGATCCGCCGTTACGACCTGACGGGACCGCGCTACACCTCCTACCCGACCGCGGTGCAATTCGACGGTCAGGTCGGCACGTTCGACCTGTTCCACGCCCTGCGCGACAGCCGTAAAGCCCTGCGCCCGTTATCGCTGTATGTGCACGTGCCGTTCTGCGCGAACATTTGCTACTACTGCGCCTGCAATAAAGTCATCACCAAGGATCGCGGCCGGGCCTTGCCCTATTTGCAGCGTCTGGAGCAGGAAATCCAGCTGATCGCCTGCCACCTCGACCCCGAGCAGAAAGTCGAGCAACTGCACTTTGGCGGCGGTACCCCGACCTTTCTCAGTCACGATGAACTGCGCCAGTTGATGGCCCAGTTGCGCAAAAGCTTCAACTTGCTGGACGACGATTCCGGCGACTACGGCATCGAAATCGACCCTCGCGAAGCCGACTGGTCGACCATGGGCCTGCTCCGTGAGCTGGGTTTCAATCGGGTCAGTATCGGTTTGCAAGACCTCGATCCGGCAGTGCAACGGGCGGTCAACCGCCTGCAAAGCCTGGAACAAACCCGCGCGGTTATCGACGCTGCCCGCACGCTGCAGTTTCGCTCGATCAACATTGACCTGATCTACGGCTTGCCAAGGCAGACACCCGAGAATTTCGCTCGCACCGTCGATGAAGTGATCAACCTGCAACCGGACCGCCTCTCAGTGTTCAACTACGCGCACCTGCCGGAACGCTTCATGCCGCAACGGCGAATCAACAGCGACGAACTGCCGACACCGGCGCAAAAACTGGAAATGCTCCAGGGCACCATCGAGCAGTTGACCAAGGCCGGTTACCGCTACATCGGCATGGACCACTTCGCGCTGCCCGACGATGAACTGGCGATTGCCCAGGAAGAATCGACCCTGCAACGCAACTTCCAGGGCTACACCACCCACGGCCATTGCGACCTGATTGGCCTGGGCGTGTCGGCCATCAGCCAGGTCGGCGACTTGTATTGCCAGAACAGCAGCGACTTGAATCAGTACCAGAACACGCTGGCCAGCGCGCAGCTGGCCACCAGCCGTGGTCTGCTGTGCAACGCCGATGACCGCCTGCGGCGTGCAGTCATCCAACAACTGATCTGTAACTTCAGCCTGGAATTCGCCGAGATCGAACACGCCTTCAACATCGACTTTCAGGGTTACTTCGGCGAACTCTCGCCACAGTTGCAGGCAATGGCTGAAGACGGCCTGATCGAACTGGATAACGAACGGATCACCGTACTGCCCGCCGGACGATTGCTGGTGCGTTCGGTGTGCATGGTGTTCGACGCCTACCTGGAACAGCAAAATCGCCAGCGGTTTTCGCGGGTGATCTAGCCATCACTTCACCGGCCGCTCTGCGAAACGCAGACTTTACGACCTTGCGACAAAATCGCCGCGTGCCTGAATGTCCTCCCGTGGGTTACCCTTACGGCTTATGTGTGTTTTCCCACAAGGATTGAAGAAATGTCCGAGCCAGTAAAACTGCGCGCTCATAGTCAGGCCCATTGCAAGGATTGCAGCCTGGCCCCCCTCTGCTTGCCACTTTCTTTGAATCTGGAAGACATGGATGCGCTGGACGAAATCGTTAAACGTGGCCGCCCGCTGAAAAAGGGCGAATTCCTGTTCCGCCAGGGCGACACCTTCGATTCCGTTTATGCAGTACGCTCGGGCGCCCTGAAGACCTTCAGCCTGAGCGATGGCGGTGAAGAACAACTCACCGGTTTCCACCTGCCAAGCGAACTGGTCGGCCTGTCGGGCATGGACACCGAAAAACACCCGGTCTCGGCGCAAGCAATGGAAACCACATCGGTGTGTGAAATCCCTTTCGAACGCCTCGACGAACTGGCGCTGCAACTGCCGCAACTGCGCCGTCAGTTGATGCGTGTGATGAGTCGCGAGATTCGCGACGATCAGCAAATGATGTTGCTGCTGTCGAAGAAAACCGCCGACGAGCGCATCGCCACGTTCCTGGTCAACCTGTCAGCCCGTTTCCGCGCCCGGGGTTTCTCGGCCAACCAGTTCCGCCTGAGCATGTCGCGCAACGAAATCGGCAATTACCTGGGCCTGGCGGTGGAAACCGTGTCCCGGGTGTTCACGCGCTTCCAGCAAAACGAACTGATTGCGGCTGAAGGCAAGGAAATCCATATCCTCGACCCGATCCAGCTCTGCGCTTTGGCCGGCGGCTCGCTAGACGGCTGATTTCAGCGATGGCGGCTGAGCGAAACGGTTCAGCCGCCGTTATACTGCGTCGTTTGCAGCCTGCCAGGATTCTTCGACTATGGCCTTCGACTCCTTCGACATCAAATCCCTCATCCGCCCTGTGATCGACTTTCCCAAGCCGGGCGTGATCTTTCGCGACATTACCCCATTGTTCCAGTCGCCCACGGCCCTGCGCCTAGTGATGGACAGCTTCGCCCACCGTTATGTCGAGGCCGACTTCACCCACATCGGTGCGATGGACGCGCGTGGCTTTCTGATCGGTTCGGTCCTGGCCTATCAGTTGAACAAGCCGCTGGTGCTGTTCCGCAAGCAAGGCAAACTGCCGGCCGACGTGCTGGCCGAGGGTTATGCGACCGAATACGGCGAAGCCTTCCTCGAAGTCCACGCCGACAGCCTGTGCGAGGGCGATTCGGTGGTGATGTTCGATGACCTGATCGCCACCGGCGGGACGCTGATTGCGGCGGCGAACCTGGTTCGACGAATGGGCGCCCGGGTTCATGAAGCGGCGGCGATCATTGATTTGCCAGAGTTGGGCGGGTCGCAGCGACTGGAAGATATGGGGATTCCGACGTTTTGCCTGACGCAATTTGCGCTGTCTGATAAATAGGCGGCGTCTGGGCTGACGTCTTCGCGAGCAAGCTCGCTCCCACAGGGGTTTTGTGAACACCACAAATCCAATGTGGGAGCGAGCCTGCTCGCGAAGGCGTCAATTCAAACACTACAAAACGATCGGCTTACGCCCCGCAAACGAATGCGCCAACGTCCCGCCATCCACCAATTCCAGCTCGCCGCCCAATGGCACGCCGTGGGCGATACGCGAGGCGATCAGGCCTTTGTTGCTGAGCAATTGGGCAATGTAATGCGCTGTGGCTTCACCTTCCACGGTCGGGTTGGTCGCGAGAATGACTTCAGTGAACGTGCCCGCCTCTTCGATCCGCGCCAGCAGTTGCGGAATACCGATGGCCTCAGGCCCGAGCCCATCAAGCGGCGACAAATGCCCCTTGAGCACAAAGTAGCGACCACGGAAACCGGTCTGCTCCACCGCGTAGACGTCCATCGGCCCTTCCACCACGCAGAGCAAGGTGTCGTCGCGACGGGTATCGGCGCATTGCGGGCAGAGGTCGTCTTCGGTCAGCGTGCGGCACAACCGGCAGTGACCCACCCCTTCCATGGCCTGGCTCAGCGCCAAGGCCAATCGCGAGCCGCCGCTGCGATCACGTTCGAGCAACTGCAACGCCATGCGCTGGGCGGTTTTCTGACCCACACCTGGCAAAATTCGCAGGGCGTCGATCAGTTGGCGAATCAAAGGGCTGAAGCTCATGGGGAAAAGTCCGACAAAACAACGAGACGCGGTTTATACCCGCGCCTCCGTTTAGCGTCAATTACTCAGTCCTGGGCAACCCGCACAACCAGTTTGCCGAAGTTGCGTCCTTCCAGCAGACCGATGAACGCTTCAGGTGCCTGCTCCAGGCCATCGACCACGTCTTCACGGAACTTCACCTTGCCATCGCGCACCCACGGCGCCATGGCGCTGATGAATTCCGGCTGACGATCACCGTAGTCGTCGAACACGATGAAACCCTGGATTCGCACACGCTTGGTCAGCAGCGTACGCTGCAATTGCGGCAGACGATCCGGGCCGGTCGGTGCTTCGTGAGCGTTGTAGGACGCGATCAGGCCGCAGAGTGGAATTCGCGCCTTGGGCTTGAGCAGCGGCAGCACGGCATCGAACACCTTGCCGCCGACGTTTTCGTAATAGATGTCGATGCCCTCGGAGCACGCCTTGGCCAATTCTTCGGCGAAGTTCGGGCTCTTGTGATCGATGCAGGCATCAAAACCCAGCTCCTCGACCACATAACGGCACTTGTCCGCGCCACCGGCCACGCCGACCACGCGCAAGCCCTTGATCTTCGCGACCTGACCGACCACCGAACCCACGGCGCCGGATGCGGCCGCAACCACCAGGGTTTCGCCGGCCTTGGGCTGGCCGATGTCCATCAGGCCCATATACGCGGTCATGCCGGGCATACCCAACACGCCCAACGCCATTGACGGGCTCGGCAGCCCGGACGGCACCGGAATGATGTCGCGACCGTCGCTGAGGCTGTGGCTCTGCCAACCGGTAGAACCGACCACCAGATCACCTTCGTGAAATTTCGGATTCAGCGAGCGCTCGACCCGGCTGACAGCGCCACCGGTCATCACCTCACCGATTTCAACCGGTGCGGCGTAGGACGGCGCGTCGCTCATGCGTCCGCGCATGTAGGGATCGAGTGACAGGTAAAGGGTCTTGAGCAGCACCTGACCGTCGGCCAGGTCCGGCAGCGCAACGCGCTCCAGGCGGAAATTCTCCGGCGTCGGCGCGCCTACCGGGCGGGACGCCAGGACGATACGTTGGTTGAGGGTCAATGCTTGTGGCATGTGAGCTTCTCCTTTTGATCGATGAATTCGGCGGTATAGGGAGCAGACCTTTATGCGGGTGTCGCGTTCGATGTTTCTACTGATCATTCCCACGCAGAGTGTGGGAATGATCGGTGTGGCACAAACAAAAATGCCAGGCGCGATGCCTGGCATTTTTTTGTAGCCCATCCGACGCGCTTTGGCTAATCAGAATGGCAGTTTCATACCCGGTGGCAGTTGCATGCCAGCGGTCATGCCGGACATTTTGTCCTGGCTGTTGGCTTCGATCTTGCGCACGGCATCGTTTACGGCGGCGGCGAACACAGCCTCCAGCATCTCTTTGTCGTCTTCGCTCAAGCCTTCGACCAGGCTTGGATCGATGGTCACGCGCTTGACGTCGTGACGACCGGTCATCACCACGGTGACCATATCGCCGCCGGCTTTACCGGTGACTTCGGCGTTGGCCAACTCTTCCTGCATCTTGGCCATTTTTTCCTGCATCTGCTGTGCCTGCTTCATCAGGCCGGCCATGCCACCTTTCATCATGGGAATCACCTCAAAAGTACTTGGATAAAAACAGCGCCCGGCCCTTTTGGCCGAACGCCTTCAGTTATTAGCCCTGAGTGACCAGGGTCTCGACAGGTTCAATAGTATCGTTACGGACCACCGCACCGAACTGCTGCATCATTTGCTGGATGAACGGATCACCGTGGATCGACTCTTCGGCCTCGCGCTGACGGTTCGCACGGCGGCGGGACGCAGCCTGGGCCGGGGTTTCCTGCTCGGGCTTGATCAACTCCATGCGCAGGGTCAGCGTACGCCCGTGAAACTGGTTCAACGCATCATTCAAGCGACGCTGTTGGGTCGAGTTGAACAGCGCGCTGTGGGCCGGGTCCAGGTGCATCAGCCAGTGGTCACCCTCGACGGCGATCAGCGTGCAGTTGGCGGCGATGCTTCCGGTCATGCCGGAGATCGGCAGTTTCGGGAACAACTCCAGCCATTGCAACGCCAGACCGGTGGCCGGCATCGCGGCCGGTTCAGGTTCGGCTTCCGGCGCTGGCTCGGCGGTGTGCTCGCTGGCCAGTTCATCGAGGTAGCTGTAGGCCGACTCCATGTCTGGCTCGATATAGTCCTCATCCAACGGCGGCTCATCGTCCAGGTCCATGCCCGGCGTCGCGGCATCCACGTCGGCTACCGACGGCTCCGGAATCGGCGCAGCGGCCCACTCCGGTGCGTCCAGCACTACGCTGTCGGGCGTCGGCAATGGCATCGGCGCCAAATCGGGCTGTTCGCTGGCGGTTTCCAGCACTGGCTCGACGGCGGGTTGCTGAACGACCTCGGGTGCGATCGGATCGTTCCAGGGCAGATCGACGACGACTTCGACCGCTGCTGCCTCAACAACAGGCTCGGGCGCAACGACGGGCGCGACCGGCTCGGGCTCGGGCTCGGGCTCGGGCACTTGCACTGGAGTAACCACCGCCGCAACCGGCACAGCCGCGACGGGTGCAACTGCCGCAGCGACTACCGGCGCTACAACGGGCGCGGCAGCCACTGAGTTTGCGGAATCAACTGTGGCCTGGCTGATCCCCACTGGCTTTAGCGGTTGCCTCGGGGCGTCCGTGGTGTCTGCCGGTCGGAACGCGAGCATCCGCAGCAGGACCATTTCAAAGCCACCGCGCGGGTCTGGCGCCAGCGGCAAGTCGCGGCGACCGATCAGGCCCATCTGGTAATAGAACTGCACATCTTCGGCCGGCAAGGCCTGGGCCAGCGCCAGCACCCGATCACGGTCGCCATGACCGTTATCGACGCCTTCAGGCAGGGCTTGGGCTATGGCAACACGGTGCAGCACGTTGAGAATTTCCGAGAGCACGCCGTTCCAGTCCGGGCCTTGTTCAGCCAGATGACGAACGGCTTCGAGCAAAGCCTTGGCGTCGCCTTCGATCAGCGCGTGTAGAACGTCGTAGACCTGACCGTGATCGAGCGTGCCGAGCATCGCCCGTACGTCGGCGGCCATGACTTTGCCTTCACCGAAGGCAATCGCCTGGTCGGTCAGGCTCATGGCGTCGCGCATCGAACCGTCGGCAGCACGCCCCAGCAGCCACAGCGCGTCGTCTTCGAACGGCACGTTCTCGACACCCAGCACGTGAGTCAAATGCTCGACCACACGCTCCGGCGTCATGTTCTTCAGAGAGAACTGCAGGCACCGCGAAAGAATGGTTGCAGGAAGTTTCTGCGGATCGGTCGTCGCCAGGATGAACTTGACGTAGGGCGGCGGCTCTTCAAGGGTTTTCAACAGCGCATTGAAGGAATGGCTGGAGAGCATGTGCACTTCGTCGATCAGGTAGACCTTGAAGCGCCCACGGCTCGGTGCGTACTGAACGTTGTCGAGCAGTTCGCGGGTGTCTTCGACCTTGGTCCGGCTCGCGGCGTCGATCTCGATCAGGTCGACGAAGCGGCCTTCATCGATCTCGCGGCACACCGAGCACTCGCCGCAAGGTGTTGAAGTGATACCTGTTTCACAGTTCAGGCATTTGGCGATGATCCGCGCGATGGTGGTCTTGCCGACCCCGCGGGTACCGGTAAACAGATAGGCGTGGTGCAGCCGCTGGCTGTCCAAGGCATTGATCAGAGCCTTGAGCACATGGGTCTGGCCGACCATTTCGCGGAACGAGCGCGGACGCCATTTACGTGCAAGAACCTGATAACTCATCGAAAACCGTCGCAACGAAGGAACAGAAGCGGCTAATGCTAGCGGAGCAAGGCCAAAATTGCATCCGATGCGCTCGTCTAATCTGGCTAAGATAGTCTTTGGGGGGCTTTGGCTCGGGTTTTATCAGCACCGGAGCGTTTATGCGGCTGGCCTTGGGGGCACTGCTGTTGATCAGCCTGAATGTCACTGGCGCCGAGCTGCCGCTGCGCTTCGTGGTGCCCCAGCCGGTCAGATCCGCTGACCACAGTGACCCCTGCGGACTTGTCGCGACAATCCATCGGCACGGTACTCGGCTACAGCTACCCGACCCTGCAACCGCTGTTCGACGCCGGCCAACTGCATCGCGAGGTGCCCGTGCAGCGCATTTTGCGCACCTTGGTGCGATTGAAAATGTCCGGGGAAATCGACGACATTACCGGTTCTACATTGGTGGCGAGCCACTCAAGGCGCCCAACGGCAAGCCTTAACCCGCCTGCTCCAGCACCTGCCATTGCGGCGGCGCTACAAAACCCTCGACCCAGCCCGGTACTTCTGCGGGCGGCATCGGCCGGGCAATGAAATAGCCTTGAGCAACTTCGCAGCCCAGACGCAGCAGCAATTCACCGTGTTCGATACTTTCCAGCCCTTCGGCGATCACCTGCCGGCCAAAGGCCCGGGCCAGGCCAATGACGGCCATGGTCAGGGCCAGATCATCCCGATCATTAAGGATGTCGCGCACGAACGATTTGTCGATCTTGATGGTTTGGGTTTGTAAACGCTTGAGGTAGCTCAGGGACGAATAGCCGGTGCCAAAGTCCCCCAGTGAAAACTGCACCCCCAACGCCTGACAGGCCTGTAAACAGGCACTGACATGCTGAATGTTCTCGATTGCCACCGACTCGACGATTTCCAGATCGAGCATCTGCGGGGCCACCTGGGCATGCCGGGCGAGCACGTGCTTGAGCCGGTCGACGAAATCCGCGCGCTGGAAATGTCGTGCCGCGATATTAATGCTGACTGGCCAGCCCTGCCCCGCTTGCTGCCAATGGTGCAACTGCGACAGGACCTGATCCATTACCCACTCACAAATATCGATGATCAGGTCCGTTTCTTCCACCAGCGGCAAAAACTCCCGGGCCGGCATCATGCCGTGTTGCGGATGCTCCCAACGTAACAACGCCTCGAAGCCGACAACCTCGCCACGACGCATGTTCACCTTGGGCTGGAAATGCACACGCAACTCACCGGCAGCCAGCGCCTGGCGCACGCGCTCGACCGTCTGGTGAGTGGCCTTGACCTCCTGATCCCGGGACACGTCGAACAAATGAAAGCGATTGCGACCGCGTTGTTTCGCCACGTACATGGCCTGATCGGCATGACGCAACAAGGTTTCGGCATCTTGATTGTCGTCGGGGAACAGTGTGACGCCGATACTGGCAAACACATTGATGCCCTTGCCATGCAGCGAGTACGGCGCCGAAATGGCGCCCAGCACCCGGTTCAACGCCGCACGCAGTTCCGGCAGATCGCGCACGTAACGCAACACCAGCACAAACTCGTCACCGGCCAACCGCGCCACCACATCTTCGCCGCGCACAATACTGCGCAAACGCTTGGCCACCTCGACCAACAGCAGATCGCCACTGGCATGTCCGTAACCATCGTTGACCGCTTTGAAGCCGTCGAGGTCGAGCATGCATACCGCCAGCGGGATGTTTTCGTGACGGGAGAACTCCAGCGCCTGATCCAGCAAATCCGAGAGGAATGCGCGATTCGGCAGCCCGGTCAGCACGTCATGCCCCACCCGCCATTGCAGTGAATGCAGCAATTGGTGTTTTTCGCTGATGTCGAAACGAATCGAAAGATAACGGTCAACCCGTCCGGTGGTGTTATCGAGCACCGGCACCATGGTGCTGTCGACCCAATACAGGCTGCCATCCTTGGCGCGATTACAAATTTCGCCTTTCCAGACCTTGCCCAAGGCGATGGTGCGCCACATAGCCGCGAAGAAATCGGGGGTATGCAGACCGGAGTTGAGGAGACGATGGTTCTGTCCGAGCAGTTCTTCGCGGCTATAGCCGGAGACAGCACAGAACTGATCGTTGACGTGGGTGATCCGGCCGCTCAGATCGGTCTCGGAAAAAATCGCGGCAGCATCCACGGCCCTGCGGTATTTCTCATCCATGAGTCAGGCTCGCTGTGGCTAGCGGTGGTACCGCTCGACCCGTGCAGGATGCGCGGAAGAGATGTTTTTATAGGTAATGCGCAGCAACACGATATCACTCCATGTACAGTGTTTGATGGCCTCCTGACAGCAGAGATCAACTAACCTTAAAGGCCCCAAATACCCATTTTGAGCGGCAATTCTACGAAACGCATCACATTTTGCAAAGCAAGGTGATGGATCATGCAGTTGTCTAATGCAAAAATCTATCGTTAAGTTCTTGATTCTAAATGGGAATTAAGCGATGCAATTTCAAGTTTGGGTGCGGCCATTCGGCGCTACCGCAAGGTCGCTGGGCTTACTCAGGCTGAACTCGGTGAAAAAACCGGTTTTGACCCCAAAACCATCAGCCGCTTCGAAACCGGCACCTACACCCCCAGCGTGGAAGCCTTGTTCCTGTTTGCCGATGTGCTGGGTGTGAAGCTGAAAGCCTTTTTCGCAGATTTAGGCGATGAAGATGAACAGCGGGCGTATCTGTTCGGTGTCATACATAAAGCCACCCCGAAGGATCTGGGAAAGCTGATTGCAGCGGTTGACCAGGCCTTGTCCAAGCCTTAGTGCCAGAAATAAAAAAGAAGGCCGAGCTGTCGCATTCGAAAGCTCGGCCTCCTTTTATGTGTTCGCTCTGAAAACCGGAAACGAAAAAAAACCGCCCTGGACAAGATCCGTGGCAGAGCAACAAGAATGTATTTTTAGACAGATAACGCGCGAGAGGACTCGCGGTGCGTTATGGAGGCAACCCCACCAGCCACACCCCGGCACACAATGTTCCCGCTGTGGCTGCTTCCTTCCGGATCTGACCAGGTTCACGGGTAATCGTTGCGGGGGGACCGATGGGGTCACCATAACGACGCCCGCCTGACGGCGAGCCGCGCCATTGTACCTATCTGAGACGAAGTTACAACCGTTCGGGCGGATTAAAAATATGAGAGGGCTCAAGCACTTGCTACTGCGCCTGCAACACCTCATCCGCCCGGCCGCCCTCCTGCTGGATCACCAGGTGGATGAAGTGCAGCTTGGCGATCACTGCCGGCGGCAGGACGAACGGATAGAAATCCGGCTGCCCCATGCTGCGCGACAACTCATTAAGCATGCCGGCCAGTTCGATCCACGCATTGACGAACGACAGGAACGCCGCGCCACCGGGATGCTGTGGATCGTAGAGGGTGCTTGGGGGAAACGGCTGATAGTCGAAATCCATCTCCCTGGCACTCATTCCGAACCCCAACGCCGTATCCACCGCGTCCATCATGTGCAGGTAATGAGCCCAGGTTTCGGCCAAATCCTCCCACGGGTGCATGGTCGCGTAGGCGCTGACGTAATGTTGCTGCCAGTCAAGCGGTGCGCCTTGCTGGTAATGACGTTCGAGAGCGTCGGTGTAGCTGGCGCGTTCGTCGCCGAACAGGCCGCGGAACGGTTCCAGCCAATGGCTGTTGGCGATCAACCGATCCCAGTAGTAGTGCCCGACTTCATGCCGAAAATGCCCGAGCAACGTGCGATAAGGTTCGTGCATCTGCACCCGAATCTGCTCGCGATGAGCATCGTCGGCTTCTTTGATATCTAGGGTGATCAGACCGTTGGCGTGACCAGTGGTTGGCGGCTTGCCTTCGAGGTCGACACCAATGAAATCGAAGGCCAGCCCGGTCTCTTCGTCCACGGTTTTGGGAATCACCTGCAAACCCAAGCTGACCAACTGTGCGACCAGCCGCCGCTTGGCCGTTTCGACCTTGCGCCAGCGTTCGTGGTTTTCGGCAATCGACAGGTCGGGGATGGTGTGGTTTAGGCTACAGGCGATGCATAACGCATCGTGGTCATTGGCGGGCAATAACCAATTGCACGCGGCCGGGGAATCGAGGTTGGCGCAGCGGCGCAAGACACCCGCTTCGGGATCAGCGTCGAGCAACCAGGTATCAGCCTGCAAGCCGGGCTGCAGCGACGATAGGCGACTCTGCTCCGGCTGATACCCCAACGCCGCCGAACACGCCAGACACTGGCTGTTGCGAAAAAACAGCGACTGCCCGCAGCGGCACTGCCAGACCTTGCTGTTGCGCGAGCTTTCGCCGATGAAGGGCGCGGCGATGCGTGAACTGAGCTGTTCGAAGAAGCGGTACATGACGATCTCTCCCTGGGGCTTGCCAAGACTAGATCATTCCCGCGCGAAGATCGTTCCACGCTCTGCGCGCTCTGCGTGGGAACGATCAACTAGACCGCAATACCGTGCTTGCCGAGAAACTCGACAAACGCCTCTTCATCGAGAACCTTCAACCCCAGCTCATTCGCCTTTGCCAACTTCGACCCTGCCCCCGGCCCAGCCACCACACAATGAGTCTTCGCCGACACCGAGCCCGCTACCTTGGCACCGAGGCTTTCAAGTTTGTCCTTGGCGATGTCGCGGCTCATCAACTCCAGAGAACCGGTCAGCACCCAGGTCTGCCCAGCCAGCGGCAATCCTTCAACGACTTTCTTCTCGCTCTGCCAGTGCATGCCGAAATCGCGCAGCTGTTTCTCGGCGGCTTCAGCAATTCGACGATGTTGCGCAACCGCAAAGAACTCGCGAACTGAAGTGGCCTGTTTTTCCGGCAGTGCCTGGCGCATATCCAGCCAGTCGGCGCTGAAAACCCCTTCAAGCGAACCAAACTTGTCCGCCAGTTTCTGCGCCCCACCCGGCCCGACCGAAGGTATGTGCAGCTTGTCGAGGAAACCACCCAACGTGGTGCTGGCAGCAAACTCGGCGCCCAACTCGCCCTGATCCTGAATCTGCAGGCCGTGCTTGAGCAGATCCTTGATCACCTGCTGGTTATGCGCATCTTCGAAGAAGCTGTGAATCTCATGAGCCACTTCCAGACCAACATCCGGCAAGTACGTGAGCACTTGCGGCAACGCCTGCTGAACCCGCTCCAGCGATCCGAGAGAACGCGCCAGCACCTTCGCCGTCTCTTCGCCGACATCGGGAATCCCCAGGGCGTAGATGAAACGTGCCAGGCTCGGCTGCTTGCTGTCTTCGATGGCGCTGAGCAAGTTCTTGCTCGACAACTCGGCAAAGCCTTCCAGATCGACGATTTGCTCAAACGTCAAGGCGTACAGATCGGCCGGCGAATTCACCAGGCCTTCATCCACCAATTGCTCGACACTCTTCTCGCCCAGGCCTTCGATGTCCATGGCGCGACGGGAGACGAAGTGAATGATTGCCTGCTTGAGTTGCGCACCGCAGGCCAGACGACCGACGCAGCGGTACACCGCGCCTTCGCTGACGGTCTCGCGACCTTTGCTGCGTTTGACCAGTTGCGTGCGCTCGACATGGGAACCGCAGACAGGGCATTTCTCGGGAATCTGTACTGGCCGTGCGTTGTCCGGACGGCGCTCGATGACCACTTGCACCACCTGCGGAATTACATCGCCGGCGCGACGGATGATCACCGTGTCGCCGATCATCAGGCCCAGACGCGCCACTTCGTCCATGTTGTGTAGTGTGGCGTTGGCCACGGTCACACCGGCGACCTTGACCGGTTTCAAGCGCGCCACCGGCGTCACCGCACCGGTACGACCGACCTGGAATTCCACATCAAGCAATTCAGTGAGTTCTTCCATCGCCGGGAATTTGTGCGCGATCGCCCAGCGCGGTTCACGAGCACGGAAGCCCAGCTCACGCTGAGAGGCAATGCTGTTGACCTTGAACACCACGCCGTCGATTTCGTAGGGCAGCGAATTGCGGCGCTCACCGATGTCGCGGTAGTAATCCAGGCATTCAACAATGCCCTGAGCCAGTTTCAACTCATGACTGATCGGCATGCCCCAGGCTTTGAGTTGCTGAAGATTGCCAATGTGCGTATCAGCAATATCGGCCGAAATCTGGCCGATGCCGTAGCAGCAAAATTCCAACGGACGGTTGGCGGTGATCTTCGAATCGAGCTGGCGCAAACTGCCTGCCGCCGCGTTGCGCGGGTTAGCGAAGGTCTTGCCGCCGACTTCCAGCTGCGTGGCGTTGAGGCGTTCGAAACCGGCTTTGGACATGAACACTTCGCCGCGCACTTCCAGGGTCGCCGGCCAGCCAGTACCGTGCAGCTTGAGCGGAATGTTGCGCACGGTACGGACGTTGACACTGATGTCTTCGCCCGTGGTGCCGTCGCCGCGAGTCGCGCCGCGCACCAGCACGCCGTCCTGATACAACAAGCTGACCGCCAGGCCATCGAGTTTGGGTTCGCAGCTGTATTCCACCGCCGCGCCGCCGCCAAACAAGTCGCCTGCCGGCAGGTCGAGACCTTCAGTCACCCGACGATCGAACTCGCGCATGTCGGTTTCTTCGAAGGCGTTACCGAGGCTGAGCATCGGTACTTCGTGACGCACCTGAGTGAACGCCGACAGTGCCGCGCTGCCGACGCGCTGGGTCGGCGAGTCGCTGGTGATCAGTTCGGGATGGGCCGCTTCGAGGGCCTTGAGCTCGTGGAACAACCGATCGTATTCGGCGTCCGGAATGCTCGGCTCGTCCAGCACGTGGTAGCGATAGTTGTGCTGATCCAGCTCAGCACGCAGCTCTAGAATGCGGTGTTTGGCGGCAGTCATCGGTGTTCTCTCATAAAGCAAAAGAGCAGCCGAGGCTGCTCAATCTATTTTGCTGATCGTCCCGCGCGCGGCGCGGGAACAACCTTTTGAATCAACGCTTCTGGGTCAGGGCGCGACGTTCGAATTCAACGATGCGCTGACGGTAATGCTCAATCGTCTGAGCCGTCAGCACGCTGCGCTGGTCGTCTTTCAGTTCGCCGTTCAGCTCCTGGGACAGTTTTCGCGCAGCGGCCACCATCACGTCGAAGGCTTGCTTCGGATGACGCGGGCCTGGCAGACCGAGGAAGAAGCTCACTGCCGGTGTGCTGAAGTGGTCGATGTCGTCCAGATCGAAGACGCCCGGCTTGACCGCATTAGCCATCGAGAACAGGACTTCGCCGTTGCCGGCCATGCTTTCGTGGCGGTGGAAGATGTCCATCTCGCCGAAACGCAGACCACTTTCCAAAATATTCTGCAACAGCGCCGGGCCTTTGAAGCCGGCGGCGTCGCGGCAGATCACGCTGATAACCAGCACTTCTTCGGCTTGCGGTTGTTCCTTGTCGCTGGCCGAACTCGAAGCCTTGGTGTCATCCGGGAAATCGTCGTCACGGCTGCTGAAGCTCGGGCCGCCGTCCAGGTCCAGACTTAGGTTCATGTCGCCTTGGGAAGGCTCGCCATGGCCACGCTTGCCGCGCTTGGAACCCGACTCACGCGGCTCGCGGGCAGGCATGCTCACCGACGGCAGATCGTGCTCGTCCAGTTGCGGTTCTTTATGCGTATCCAGCACGCGGGGCGGGCCCAACAGCTCGGCGCTGGTGTCCTCGTCCGGCAAGTTGGACAAACTTCGGTCGAGACGGAATTTCAGTTTCCCCTTGCCGCCGCGCATGCGACGCCAGCCATCGAAAAGAATACCGGCAATGACAATAATGCCGATGACGATCAGCCACTCGCGCAGACCGATTTCCATGTAATCCCGTGCCTCTATAAAAAATGCTGAAAAATAAGAGGTTTACAACTCGTAAACCGCTTTAAAACGTGGCGCCAACTCTATGTTCTGACAGGCGTTTTGCCCACGTATACGAAAAATTGACATTAAACTAGCACGACCAAAGGCAACTTTACACCGTCTGTCACAACGGCTTGCGCGAATATGTCGATTGGCCAGCAAGTCAGGACAGGTAAATAAGTCCTACAACTCAAAAATACCTCTCCTACAAACGTCGACTCAGGCATCCACCATCGCCATCGCCTCCTCGACATCCACTGCCACCAGACGCGAACAACCCGGTTCGTGCATCGTCACCCCCATCAGTTGCTCGGCCATTTCCATGGCGATCTTGTTGTGGGTGATATAGATGAACTGCACCGTCTGCGACATCTCTTTGACCAGCCGTGCGTAGCGTCCAACGTTAGCGTCATCCAATGGCGCGTCAACTTCATCGAGCATGCAGAACGGCGCCGGATTCAACTTGAAGATGGCAAAAACCAGAGCCAAGGCAGTCAGGGCTTTTTCGCCACCGGAGAGCAAATGGATAGTGCTGTTCTTCTTTCCTGGCGGCTGCGCCATGATCGTTACCCCTGTATCGAGTAGATCTTCGCCCGTCAGTTCCAAATAGGCGCGTCCTCCACCGAAAACTTTTGGGAAAAGGGCCTGTAAACCGCCATTGATCTGATCAAAGGTATCTTTGAAGCGGTTTCGGGTTTCCTTGTCGATCTTGCGAATCACGTTCTCGAGCGTGTCCAGTGCTTCCACCAGATCATCGTTCTGCGCATCCAGATAACGTTTACGCTCGGATTGTTGCTGGTACTCGTCAATGGCCGCCAGGTTGATCGCACCGAGACGCTGAATCCGCGCGGCAATGCGTTCGAGTTCTTCTTCAGCATCCTTTTCGTTAGCCTCGGCCACCAGCGTGGCGAGTACGCCATGAAGGTCGTAGCCGTCTTCCAGCAACTGATCTTCGAGCGCCTTGCGGCGCACGGTCAGGGCCTGCCATTCCATGCGCTGTGTTTCCATCTGCCCCCGAATCAATTGCGATTGCTGCTCCGCCTGGTTGCGACGTTTTTCCGCATCACGCAATTCACGGTCAGCGTCTTCCAGCGCGATCTGCGCAGTCTTGAGTTCTTCGTCGACGGTCATGCGCTTGTCGAGCAACTCTTCGAGTTTGAGGCGCAACTCTTCCAGCGGCGCCTCGCCCTCCTCCAGGTTGAGGCTGAGCTGTTCGCGCTTCTCGGTCAGGCGCTCGGACTGCATTTCCAGACGTTCCAGCGCCTGACGTGTCGAGTCGTGTTGTGCCTTGAGCGAACCCAGACGCACCGCCAGTTGATGGGCGTGATCCTTGTGCTGCCGGGCTTCCTGACGCACGCGATCCAGTCGCTCGCGCAAGCTGTCGCGCTGAGCCAGCAGCAACTCGCGCTGCTCGGTGTCCAGCGCCATGCTGTCGAGGGCTTCCTGCAATTGCAGGCGCGCCTCGCCGATATTTTCGTGCTCCAGAGCGCGTTGCTCAGCCAATTCGGTGAGCTCTTCGTCCAGGCGTGTACGACGCAAGGTCAGTTGTTCGGCCTTGGCTTTACCGGCGGACAATTGCGCTTTCAGCTCACCTTGCTGACGCGCTTCGTCTTGCAGCAGACGGCGCAAATGTTCGCGTCCGTTTTCCTGCTGACGCTGTTGCGCCCTGAGATTCTGAAGTTGGGTTTCCAGGGTTTCGACCGTGGCTTCGCGCTCTTCGCGCTCAAGGCCCAAACGCTGGATTTCCTGGGCACGGGCGAGCACACCGCTTTCCGCTTCGCTGGCCCGGCGTACGCGCAAAAAGTGCCGACCGACCCAGTAACCGTCGCGGCTGATCAAGCTTTCGCCGGCCGCCAATTGACCGCGCAGGGCCAACGCCTGTTCGAGACTGTCTACCGGTTTGACCTGCCCCAACCATGGCGCCAGATCGATCTGCGCTTCAACTTTATCGAGCAAGCTGCCGGGCACGCGCACGCCATCAGTGGCCGGGCTGAGCAAGCGCAAATCGCCCTGAGCAAAACCGGCCAGATCGAAATCGCCGAAGTCATCCACCAACACCGCTTGCAGGTCAGCGCCGAGCACGGTTTCCACCGCCAGCTCCCAACCGGCTTCGACTTTCAGGCCTTCAGCCAGACGCGGACGGTCCGCCAAATGTTGTTCGCGCAGCCATTCAGCGGTGCCGGTGCCCGGATCGAGTGCGGCTTGCTGCAAGGCCTCAAGGGAGGCGAGGCGACCGTTCAGACGCTGCAAATCGCCCTGAGCCTGTTGCTGATTTTGCAGCGCTAATTGCAATTCCTGACGCAGTTGCTCAAGGCGTTCGACCTGGGCTTCTTCACTGGCCTGCAAATCTTCCAGCGTCGCTTCACTCGCGGCCAGTTGCTCGCTGAGTTCCATGATCGCCGCGTCTTCCGGGTCCGCCGAGAGCAACGTGCGCTCCTCGCCAAGACGCTTCTGACGATCGGCCAGTCGCTCCATGCTGGTTTCCAGCTGCTGGATCCGCGACTGCTGAACTTCGGATTGGCGACGCGGTTCGGCGGCCGTCAGGTTGAAGGTGTCCCACTGCTCCTGCCACCCGTGCATGGTGGTTTCGGATTCTTCCAGCGCGGCGGCAGCCTCTTCGGCGGCGGCGCTGGTGACTTCCTGTTCGGGGGTGAGCATGTCGAGCTCTTCGCCGAGGGTCAGCAGCAAGGTGCGGTCGTGGCCCAGGTGAGATTCGGTTTCCAGTCGCGCGCGCTCGGCTTCTTTCAGGTCGTCCTGCAATTGGCGCAAACGCTGCTGACCGTGTTGGATGCTCTGCTCGACCCGGGCGATGTCGCCGCCGACCGAATAGAAGCGCCCCTGCACCAGATTGAAGCGTTCGGACAGGTCGTGGTGCCCGTCCCGCAAGCGTTCGATAGCCGCATCGGCGTTGCGTTGTTCAGCGACCAATGCTTCGAAGGTGACTTCCTGATTGCCGATAACCGCTTCGCGCTGACCGACCTGTTCGTTCAAGGCCTGCCAGCGCAGGGCCGACAGTTGGGCCTTGAGCTGACGCTCCTCGCCCTTGAACTCCTGATACTTCTTGGCGGCCTCGGCCTGGCGGTACAAGCGTTCAAGCTGACGCTCGAGCTCTTCGCGCAGGTCGGTCAGGCGGGCCAGGTTTTCGTGGGTGCGGCGGATGCGGTTTTCAGTCTCGCGCCGACGCTCCTTGTACTTGGAGATGCCCGCCGCTTCTTCAATGAAGTTGCGCAAGTCTTCGGGCTTTGACTCGATCAGCTTGGAGATCATCCCCTGTTCGATAATCGAGTAGCTGCGCGGGCCCAGGCCTGTACCCAAAAAGATGTCGGTGATATCGCGACGGCGGCACTTGGTGCCGTTGAGGTAATAGGTGGTCTGGCTGTCGCGGGTCACTTTGCGGCGAATGGAAATTTCCGCGTAGGCCGCGTATTCGCCGAGCAGGGTGCCGTCGGAGTTATCGAACACCAGTTCGATGCTGGCCTGGCTCACCGGTTTGCGGCTGGTGGAGCCGTTGAAGATGACGTCGGTCATCGACTCGCCGCGCAGGTTCTTGGCCGAACTTTCGCCCATCACCCAGCGCACGGCGTCGATGATGTTCGACTTGCCGCAACCATTGGGCCCGACCACCGCCGCCATGTTACTGGGGAAGTTCACCGTGGTCGGGTCGACGAAGGATTTGAACCCCGCCAGCTTGATGCACTTTAGCCGCACGCTTAAGCGTCCGTCAGGGCAGAAACCACCAGATCGCAGCTGCGCTGGGCATACGCCGTCAGCACAATGCGGATCTGCGGAAAATCACGGGCCAGCACGGCGGCGAGCAAGCGTTCGAACAGTTCGAGGAACTCGCTCATCGAGGCCTTGCGCTGTTCCAGGGCGAGGAAATACGCGCGGCTCATGGCCGGCTGCAGATTCTCGACGGTTTCCTGCAAGTACGGGTTGTTGGCGAACGGATACGCGGCGCGCATCACACTGAAGCTGTCGTCGACAAAGGTGCGAATGTCCTGGCGCTCGTAGCTGGCGGTCAGACGCTGCTGGATTTGCACGAACGGCGCCATGTCGGCCTGGACTTGCCAGCCGCTGGCCACTGCATTGCCCAGCAGGATGTAGAGCTCGCTCATCAGCGTGCACAGGCTCTGGACCTTGTGAACCGTGAGCTCGGTCACGTGGGCGCCGCGTCGCGGCAGGATCGCGATCAGGTGGCGACGTTCGAGGATCAGCAAGGCTTCACGGACCGAACCGCGGCTGACATTGAGGGCCAGTGTGACCTTCTGTTCCTGGATGCGCTCCCCGGGCTTCATTTCGCCACGAATGATGCGTTCGGCGAGGTGGTGAGCAATTTGCTCGGCGAGGCTGTCCGGCGCCTTGAACGTCATGGTTGTCCTTCAAACTCTTCGATTTGCACAAGCGGCGCAGTGTAGCGCACATGAAGGGTCATGGCGGAGTGCCCACTCGGCGGTTTTTGGCACGATTCAAGCAAAAAGCAGGCTGACGCGTCAGGGTCAATAATGAAGGTACGCGTCGTTGATCGGCAAAATGCTATTTCCTGACCTTTAAGTCAGAAAATCATTGACCGCAAAGTCAGACCTGATAAATTCGGTTCAAGTCGGTTAACAACAATAATGAGTCTGCGAGGCCTTCCGTGATCCAGTTTTTACTTAACCAGGAACTCCGTAGCGAGCACGCCCTGGACCCAAACCTGACCGTGCTCAATTATCTGCGCGACCATGTGGGCAAACCCGGCACCAAAGAAGGCTGCGCCAGCGGTGACTGCGGCGCGTGCACCGTGGTGGTCGGCGAGCTGCAAACGGATGACGATGGCCGCGAACACATTCGCTATCGCAGCCTCAACTCGTGCCTGACATTCGTTTCGTCATTGCACGGCAAACAACTGATCAGTGTCGAAGACCTCAAGCACCAAGGCGAACTGCACAGCGTGCAGAAAGCCATGGTCGAGTGCCACGGTTCGCAGTGCGGTTTCTGCACACCAGGCTTCGTGATGTCGCTGTTTGCGCTGCAAAAGAACAGCGATCAACCGGATGCTCATAAAGCCCACGAAGCGCTGGCCGGCAACCTCTGCCGCTGCACCGGCTATCGGCCGATCCTGCAAGCCGCCGAACAATCCTGCTGCGGCAAGCAAACGGATCAGTTCGATGCTCGCGAAGCCGACACCATCGTTCGCCTTAAAGCCATCGCCCCTACCGATATCGGCGAACTCAACAGCGGCGACAAACGCTGCCTGGTGCCGCTGACCGTGGCCGATCTGGCTGATCTCTACGACGCTTATCCACAAGCCCGCCTGCTGGCCGGGGGTACGGATCTGGCGCTGGAAGTCACCCAGTTCCACCGCACCCTGCCGGTGATGATCTACGTCGGCAACGTCGCCGAGATGAAACGTATCGAGCGTTTCGACGATCGCCTGGAAATCGGTGCCGCCACTGCCCTTTCCGATTGCTACGAAGCCTTGAAGGCCGAATACCCGGACTTCGGCGAATTGCTGCAACGCTTCGCTTCATTGCAAATTCGCAACCAGGGCACCCTCGGCGGCAACATCGGCAACGCTTCGCCGATTGGTGACTCACCTCCCCTGCTGATTGCACTCGGCGCGCAGATCGTTTTGTGCAAAGGCGAAACCCGCCGCCGCATGGCCCTGGAAGACTACTTCATCGATTACCGGGTTACCGCGCGTCAGGAAAGCGAGTTCATCGAAAAGATCATCGTGCCGCGTGCAAGCGCCGAACAACTGTTCCGTGCGTACAAGGTTTCCAAGCGTCTGGACGATGACATTTCCGCCGTCTGCGCCGCGTTCAACCTGCGCATCGACAATGGCGTGATCGCCGACGCCCGCGTCGCCTTCGGCGGCATGGCTGCTACACCAAAACGTGCCAAAAGCTGTGAAGCCGTTCTGCTCGGCGCCACCTGGAACAGCGACACCGTCGAACGCGCCTGCGCTGCGCTGGCCGAAGATTTCACGCCGCTCTCGGACTTCCGCGCCAGCAAGGAATACCGCCTGCTCAGCGCGCAAAATTTGCTGCGTAAATACTTCATCGAACTGCAAACACCGCACATCGAGACTCGGGTGACCGCTTATGTCTAATCATCACGCCGTAGAGAAGACCCAGGCCGAATTGGCTGAACTGTTCGCCAAGGACCTGACCACCGGTGTCGGCCGCAGCGTCAAGCACGACAGCGCCACCAAACACGTGTCCGGTGAAGCGCAGTACATCGACGACCGGCTGGAATTTCCGAACCAGTTGCATGTTTACGCACGGCTGTCGGACCGCGCCCACGCGAAAATCATCAGCATCGACACCCAGCCTTGTTATGCCTTCGAAGGCGTGCGCATCGCTATCACCCACAAAGACGTGCCGGGCCTGAAAGACATCGGCCCATTGCTGCCGGGCGATCCGCTGCTGGCCATCGACGACGTGCAATTCGTCGGTCAACCGGTGCTCGCCGTTGCGGCGAAAGACCTGGAAACCGCGCGCAAAGCCGCCATGGCCGCGATCATTGAATACGAAGATCTGGAGCCGGTGCTGGACGTGGTCGAAGCCCTTCGCAAACGCCACTTTGTGCTCGACAGCCACACGCATCAGCGCGGTGATTCGGCCGGTGCCCTGGCAACCGCCGAGCATCGTATCCAGGGCACGCTGCACATTGGCGGCCAGGAACACTTCTACCTCGAAACCCAAATCTCTTCGGTGATGCCTACCGAAGACGGCGGGATGATCGTCTACTGCTCGACGCAGAACCCCACCGAAGTGCAGAAGCTCGTTGCCGAAGTGCTCGACGTGTCGATGAACAAAATCGTCGTCGACATGCGCCGCATGGGCGGTGGTTTCGGCGGCAAGGAAACCCAGGCCGCGAGCCCTGCGTGTCTCTGCGCAGTTGTTGCGCACCTCACCGGCCAACCGACCAAGATGCGCCTGCCGCGCGTCGAAGACATGCTGATGACCGGCAAGCGTCACCCGTTCTACGTCGAATACGACGTGGGCTTCGACAGCACCGGTCGGCTGCACGGCATCGCCCTGGAACTGGCCGGTAACTGCGGCTGCTCGCCGGACCTCTCGGCGTCGATTGTCGACCGTGCGATGTTCCACGCCGACAACTCGTACTACCTGGGCGACGCGACCATCAATGGTCATCGCTGCAAAACCAACACCGCCTCGAACACTGCTTACCGTGGCTTCGGCGGCCCGCAAGGCATGGTCGCCATCGAAGAAGTGATGGACGCCATCGCCCGCCATCTGGCACTCGATCCGCTGGCCGTGCGCAAGGCCAACTACTACGGCAAGACCGAGCGAAACGTCACCCATTACTACCAGACCGTCGAGCACAACATGCTCGAGGAAATGACCGCCGAACTCGAAGAAAGCAGCCAGTACGCCGAGCGCCGCGAAGCGATTCGTCGGTACAACGCCAACAGCCCGATCCTGAAAAAAGGCCTGGCGCTGACCCCGGTGAAATTCGGTATTTCCTTCACCGCCAGCTTCCTGAACCAGGCCGGTGCACTGATCCACGTCTACACCGATGGCAGCATCCACCTGAACCATGGCGGCACCGAAATGGGTCAGGGCCTGAACACCAAAGTCGCGCAGGTCGTGGCTGAAGTGTTCCAGGTGGAAATGGACCGCGTGCAGATCACCGCGACCAACACCGACAAAGTCCCGAACACCTCGCCGACCGCCGCTTCCAGCGGTGCCGACCTTAACGGTAAAGCCGCACAGAATGCGGCGGAAATCATCAAGAAGCGCCTGGTCGAATTCGCCGCGCGGCAGTACAAAGTCAGCGAAGAAGACGTGGAATTCCACAACGGACACGTGCGGGTTCGCGATCATATCCTGACCTTCGAATCGCTG
Source organism: Pseudomonas sp. ANT_J28 (assembly GCF_008370005.1). Lineage (NCBI taxonomy): Bacteria > Pseudomonadati > Pseudomonadota > Gammaproteobacteria > Pseudomonadales > Pseudomonadaceae > Pseudomonas > Pseudomonas sp. ANT_J28. The sequence goes on along the minus strand of NZ_VOBM01000013.1, from coordinate 4,099 downwards.
ATCCAGCAGGCGTATTTCGCTCAGGTTTCGCTGTCGAGCACCGGGTTCTACAAGACCCCGAAAATCTTCTACGACCGTAGCCAGGCACGGGGCCGGCCGTTCTATTACTACGCCTTCGGCGCAGCGTGCTGCGAGGTGATCATCGACACCCTCACCGGCGAGTACAAAATGCTGCGCACCGACATCCTCCACGACGTCGGCGACTCACTGAACCCGGCGATCGACATCGGTCAGGTCGAGGGTGGTTTCATCCAGGGCATGGGGTGGCTGACCATGGAAGAACTGGTGTGGAACAACAAAGGAAAACTGATGACCAACGGCCCGGCCAGCTACAAGATCCCGGCGGTGGCGGACATGCCGCTGGACCTGCGGGTGAAGCTGGTGGAAAACCGTAAAAATCCGGAAGACACGGTGTTCCACTCCAAGGCCGTGGGCGAGCCGCCGTTCATGCTCGGCATCGCGTCGTGGTGTGCGATCAAGGACGCCGTGGCGAGCCTTGGCGACTACAAGCATCAACCGAAAATCGATGCGCCGGCGACGCCGGAGCGGGTGTTGTGGGGCTGTGAGCAGATGCGTCAGTTGAAGGCGGCGAAGGCCGTGGAAGCCGAGCCTGAGTTGGCTTCGCTCTAAGACCGAGGCGCGGCTATCGCGAGCAAGCTCGCTCCCACAGGGTTATGTGGTGATTTATGGACCAATACAAATCCAATGTGGGAGCGAGCTTGCTCGCGATGAGGCCCGAACAGACAACAGAGATGTCGAGGTGAAACATGTACAACTGGATCGACGCCCTCGCCGACCTGCAATCCCAGGGTGAACCCTGCGTGTTGGTGACCATCATCGAAGAGCTCGGCTCGACGCCGCGTAACGCCGGCTCGAAGATGGTCATCAGCGCCAACCAGACCTTCGACACCATCGGTGGCGGGCATCTGGAATACAAGGCCATGCAAATCGGCCGCGAGATGCTTGCCAGCGGTAAGCAGGACACCCACCTTGAGCGCTTCAGCCTCGGCGCCAGCCTGGGTCAGTGCTGCGGCGGCGTGACGGTGTTGCTGTTCGAACCGATGGGCCAGGTCCAGGCGCAGATTGCCGTGTTCGGTGCCGGCCACGTCGGCCGGGCGCTGGTGCCGCTGCTCGCCAGCCTGCCCTGCCGGGTGCGCTGGATCGACTCGCGGGAAGCCGAATTCCCGGAACAGATCCCCCACGGCGTACGCAAAATCGTCGCCGAAGAGCCGGTGGACGAAATCGATGACCTGCCCGCCGGCAGCTACTGCATCGTCATGACCCACAATCACCAACTCGACCTCGAACTCACCGCCGCGATCCTCAAGCGCAACGACTTCGCCTACTTTGGCCTGATCGGTTCGAAGACCAAACGGGTGAAATTCGAACACCGTTTGCGTGACCGTGGTTTCGACAGCGCCGTGCTGCAACGCATGCGCTGCCCGATGGGCATCGGCGAAGTCAAAGGCAAGTTGCCTGTGGAAATCGCCATTTCCATCGCCGGCGAAATCATCGCCACTTATAACGCCAATTTCGGCCAGCACACCGCCAGCGCCGGATCATCGATCGCCAAACTGCTGCCTGCTTCACGCCGCAGCCAAGCTTCGAATTAAAAAGCCACGAACTGAGAATTCCCATGCCTCTGACTCGCAAAGCCTACCGCGCCGCCATTCTGCACAGCATCGCCGATCCTGCCGAAGTCGGTATCGAAGCCTCTTACGAGTATTTCGAAGATGGCCTGCTGGTGGTTGATAACGGCCAGATCAGCGCCCTTGGTCACGCCAGCGACTTGCTGCCGACCCTGCCAGCCGACATCGAGATCACCCATTATCAGGACGCACTGATCACCCCCGGCTTCATCGATACCCACATTCACTTGCCGCAAACCGGCATGGTCGGCGCCTATGGCGAGCAACTGCTGGACTGGCTCAACACCTACACCTTCCCGTGCGAAAGCCAGTTCGCCGACAAGGCTCACGCTGATGAAGTCGCGGACATTTTCATCAAGGAACTGCTGCGCAACGGCACCACCACGGCGCTGGTGTTCGGCAGCGTGCATCCGCAGTCGGTGAATTCGTTCTTCGAGGCCGCCGAACAGCTGGACCTGCGGATGATTGCCGGCAAGGTGATGATGGACCGCAACGCGCCGGACTACCTGACCGACACCGCCGAATCCAGCTACGTCGAAAGCAAGGCTCTGATCGAGCGCTGGCACGGCAAGGGTCGCCTGCACTACGCGGTGACCCCGCGCTTCGCCCCGACCAGTACTCCGGAACAGCTGACCCTCGCCGGCCAGTTGCTCAGCGAATTCCCTGACCTGTACATGCAGACCCACATCAGCGAAAACCTCAAGGAAGTCGAGTGGGTCAAGGCGCTGTTCCCGGAGCGCAAGGGTTACCTGGACGTCTACGACCACTACAAACTGCTCGGCGAGCGCTCGGTATTCGCCCATGGCGTGCACCTGTGCGATGACGAGTGCGCGCGACTGGCGGAAACCGGCTCGGCGATCGCCTTCTGCCCGACTTCGAACTTCTTCCTCGGCAGCGGCCTGTTCAACCTGCCGATGGCCGAGAAGCACAAGTTGAATGTCGGCATCGGTACGGACGTCGGTGGCGGCACCAGTTTCTCGCTGCTACAAACGTTGAACGAAGCGTACAAGGTCATGCAGCTGCAAGGTGCGCGACTGAGCCCGTTCAAATCGCTGTACCTGGCCACCCTCGGTGGCGCTCGCGCACTGCGGTTGGAAGACAAGATCGGCACTCTGCAACCAGGCACTGATGCGGACTTCCTGGTGCTGGACTACAACGCCACACCGCTGCTGAGCTATCGCTTGAAGCAGGCCAACAACATTGCCGAGACGTTGTTTGTGTTGATGACGCTGGGGGATGACCGGACGGTGTTGCAAACGTATGCGGCGGGGAATCAGGTGCATCAGCGCTAAGATCTCTGCGCGCTTATACTCAAAAAAAAATCCCCCGCAACCGGAAGGCTGCGGGGGATTTTTTATCATCGGTACTTCAGAGCTTCGCGACCGGTCGCCCGGGCTTCTTGGTCTGCAACAAATGCGAGAACACCGCATGCAAATCATCCGACGCGCTTTCTTCGTCCAGGTTGAGTTTGCTGTCGATGTGATCCATGTGATGCATCATCAAATCCACCGCCAACGTCGCGTCCCGCGCTTCGATGGCGTCGATCAGTTGGGTGTGCTCGTCGTAGGAACAGTGAGAGCGATTGCCACTTTCATACTGGGCAATGATCAACGACGTCTGGGACACCAGGCTGCGCTGGAAGCTGATCAGCGGCGCGTTTTTCGCCGCTTCGGCCAACTTCAAGTGGAACTCGCCCGACAGACGAATACCGGCGCCGCGATCGCCACGGGAGAAGCTGTCGCGCTCGTCGTTGACCATCTGGCGCAACTCGGCAATCTGCTCGGCAGTGGCGTGCTGCACCGCCAATTCAGTGATCGCACGCTCCACCAGACGCCGGGCCATGAACACCTGGCGAGCCTCTTCGACACTTGGGCTGGCGACGACAGCGCCACGGTTCGGCCGCAGCAGCACGACGCCTTCATGGGCCAGGCGCGACAGCGCGCGGCGAATGATGGTGCGACTGACCCCGAAAATTTCCCCCAGCGCTTCTTCGCTCAACTTGGTACCGGGCGCCAGACGCTGTTCGAGGATGGCCTCGAAGATATGCGCATAGACAATATCGTCCTGGGTACCGCTGCGGCCGGCTTTGCCTGCTCGCGGTTGTTTCTTTAGGGGTTGCAACTGTTCGTTCATGGGCACTCGAGTCGGAAGAACTGCGGCGAATTGACCGTGACTGTAATACGGCACAGTGGGTCGCTGGCAAGTATCGCGTAAAAAACACTGCGATTGTACACAATGGAGGGTGGCAACACGACTGTACGGCTGTTTGTCACTTCCGCTGTATTGCAACGACTGGTTACTTTTGAGTTTAGGCTTGAACGCAGAATCCGCAGCCCTGTGGGAGCGGGCTTGCTCGCGAAGGCGGCCTCACAAGCAACACACATTCCAGATATGAAAAAGCCCGCTGACCTTCTCGGTTCAGCGGGCTTCTTTTTGCGCGGTGACTCAGT